>DASYSV010000093.1:0-5093 GCA_036010185.1 Puia sp. | reverse complement strand
GCTGCCGTCTATCTCTTTCCGGACCTTCGACGGTCATCCGACGATTGCCCCTGCGCGGTTATGGGAGCGTGTCAACAATACCGAATGTCCGCAGCTTTACCCGGTGTTCCCCTGGGGCATCTATGGTATCGGACGCCCGGGCCTGGACACCGCCATCAATACCTTCAAATACGATACCGACGCGGTGAAATTCCGGTCGTTCGCCGGATGGAAACAGGACAATATCTTCGCGGCGAGACTGGGACTGACGGATCAGGCGGCGAAATTCACCGTCGCTAAGTTGAAGGACGGCCCGCGACGGTTCCCGGCTTTTTGGGGACCTGCTTTTGACTGGGTTCCCGATCACAATTGGGGTGGTTCGGGAATGATCGGGCTGCAGGAAATGCTGATGCAGACCGATGGAAAAAAAATTTATCTCTTCCCCGCCTGGCCCATTAGCTGGGATGTGCATTTTAAGTTATACGCCCCCTACTCCACGACCGTCGAAGCAACATTGAAACACGGCCGGCTGGTACAGCTGGATGTAACACCGGAACAACGGAAAAAAGACATTATAAATTTTTTGCCATGAAGCGATGTATGATATGGTTCTTAGCGAGTGTTTGCTGCACGAACGTATGGGCGCAGGACAAGACGCTGACGGGAGCGCGGTACGGTGAGCAGGACAAGGCACTGACGAATACGGGGGAAAGCAGGCATGTCGTGCTCGAAGCCATCGATATGGGCGATGTTCACTGGACGACCGGTTTCTGGGCCGATCGTTTTCGGGTTTGCAAGGATAGCATGATCCCTCATCTCTGGCGGATCTATCATGATAAACAGCTATGTCATTCCTACGAGAATTTCCTCATTGCCGCAGGTATCGATACCGGGTCCCACGAAGGCCCACCCTTTCATGACGGCGATTTTTTCAAGCTGCTGGAGGCCGTGGCGGCCGTCTATGCCATCACCAAAGACCATAGCCTGGACTCGATGATGGACGAGGCCATCGCCGTCATCGCCGCCTGCCAAAGAGGAGACGGATATTTGTCTACACCTGCACTCATCGAAGAACGCAATCATCCTGGTAAGGAGACGGCTTTCGAAGACCGGTTGAATTTCGAGACCTACAATATGGGGCATCTCATGACCGCGGCCTGTGTTCATTATCGCGCCACGGGAAAAACGACGCTGTTGAAGGTAGCTATCCGGGCGGCGGATTATCTGGCCTCCTTCTACCGGAGAAGCACGCCCCAGCTGGCGCGAAATGCCATCTGCCCGTCTCACTACATGGGTATCGTCGAATTGTACCGGACTACCCATAACCCGGTATATCTGCAGCTGGCGAAAAATCTGATCGATATCCGCGGGATGGTGAATGACGGCACGGACGATAACCAGGATCGTGTGCCTTTCCGGGACCAGACTACTGCCATGGGTCATGCCGTTCGCGCCAACTACCTGTATGCGGGTGTCGCCGATGCGGTCGCCGAGACTGGCGACGATTCGCTATATCATTGTCTGAAAGCCATCTGGCAGGATATCACCGATAGGAAAATGTACATCACCGGTGGATGCGGAGCCCTCTATGATGGGGTATCGCCCGACGCCACCTCTTATACGCCGGCACATATACAGGAGGTGCACCAGGCCTATGGCCGCGATTACCAGCTGCCAAATACGACGGCGCATAATGAAACCTGCGCCAACATCGGGAATATGCTGTTCAACTGGCGGATGCTGCTGCTCAGCGGCGACGCCCATTATGCCGACGTGCTGGAACAGGCGCTTTACAATAGCGTGTTGTCCGGGGTAAGTCTCGACGGGGATCGCTACTTCTATACGAATCCGCTACGCGCCTCGCGCGCTTTTCCTTATACCCTGCGCTGGTCGGGGGGCAGACAGGAATATATCTCGCTGTCCAATTGCTGTCCGCCCAATCTCGCGCGGACCATTGCGGAAGTGCAGGACTATGCCTATTGTTCCAACGATCGCGGTCTTTGGGTCAATCTGTACGGGGGCAACAGGCTCGATACGCATTTGCCACAGGGTCCGTTGCAACTGGATGAAGAGACCGGCTATCCCTGGGACGGAAATGTGCGCTTGACGATACGACAGGCTGCATCGAGCGCATTTTCGATCTTTCTGCGTATCCCCGGCTGGTGTGACAAGGCAAGTATGACCGTGAACGGCAAGCCGGTCGCCGCATCGTTTCACCCCGGTACTTATGCAGAGATCCATCGGACATGGAAGACCGGGGATGTCCTCACCCTACGGTTGCCCATGCGTACGGAGCTCATCGAAAGCAACCCGCTGGTAGAAGAGACACGCGGCCAGGTGGCGGTGCGACGCGGCCCCATCGTATATTGTCTGGAATCTCCCGATATGCACGGGGGGGAGTCGATATTCCGCGTCGCATTGCCATGGAAGACCGATCTGCGGCCGGTGCCGATGACCATCGGCAAAAGCAGGCTGATGACGCTCGAAGGAACCGCGTGGCTGTTGCCACGCGGCGACGGCAGGCTCTACCAGGAACTCCCCTCCGCGCCCTCCAAAACGATCCACATCCGGCTCATCCCCTATTATGCCTGGGCCAACCGGGGGGCTTCCGATATGACGGTGTGGATGGATCTGGCGCTGCATGCGCGAAATTATTGATTACCTTACCTTCGTGTCTGGAAAATTTGCGCCTATTCCGCGTACACTACAGATCGTATTCTTGCTGGCCGCCGGACTTTTGTGGAAAACCGGGACCGGTCAGAACAGGGCCGTCATCGGGACCGTGTTGGATTCTATTTCGCGTCAACCCATCCCGGGCGCCAGTATCACGACGCCGGATAGCCACCACGGGGTGCTCACCGATCAAAAAGGGCAGTTTCATATCGTAGTTGGCTATCGGGTCCGGCATCTGGTCGTTTCGGCCACGGGCTATCGGCAGTTGACGGTCTCCGCCAGGGATGAAGGAGAGCCGCTTATCATCCTTCTCTCGAAAAATTTTACGCTCTTACAGGATGTCGTCGTCAGGAGCAAACCGGGAAAATACCGGAACAAGAACAATCCGGCGGTCGAGCTGATCAGGAAGGTCATCGCCAATAAATCGAAGAACGCTCCGGAGGCGGACGCCTATGAATCCTATTCGGAATACGAGAAGACGAGGCTCCTTCTCGATAACGTACCACATGTCATCACCGACAATACGTTGCTGAAAAAATACCATTTCCTTTTCGGGAACACCGATACGACCATCCTTCCGGGTCATACGCTGATCCCGTTCTATATCGAAGAGGTGTCGTCGCAGCAATATCGGCGCAAACATCCGGATACGGATAAGAAGATGGTGCTCGGTCATAAAAGCGTCGATTTCGGGGAATATCTCGATATGAAGGGTATCAGCGCCGGGGTCAACCGTCTGTTCGAAGACATCGATATCTATGACAATACCATCGAGGCGTTCACTATGCAGTTCACCAGCCCGGTGGCCGATCTCGCTCCCACCTTCTACATGTATTTCATCCGCGACACCGTCGTGATCGACAGCGAACTGCTCGTCGAATTGTACTTTACTCCCCGCAACCCCGAAGACCTGCTTTTCCGCGGGACCCTCTATATCACGCTCGACGGCAACTATGCCGTCCGACGGGCCGAGCTCGGCGTCAGCCGGCATATCAATCTGAATTATACACGCGAGTTCAGGATCGACCTGGACTTTCAAAAAGACAGCAGCACCGGCCGATGGCACCTGGCCGTTTCGGACATGCTCGCCCTGCTCAGCCCTCTCCCCAAATCGATGGGGCTCGTGGGCCAACGGATCGTCCGGTTCGGTCGGTTCAGCACGAATCCACTGCCGGACAGTCTGTTCTCCGGCGCCGCCATCGACAGCAGCGGTCTGGCGGAAGTGCGAACGGACAGCTTTTGGACCGCCGGTCGTCCCGTTCCGCTGAGTATTACGGAGGCCCGCACCTATGCCAATACGGACAGCCTGGTCAGGATGCGGTCTTATCACCGGCTCATGGATTATACGACAGCCTTTACGGCGGGATATAAGTCGGTCGGAAAATTCGATATGGGGCCTATCGGCAGCTTCTGGACCTTCAACCCTGTTGAAGGGCAACGGTTGAAATTCGGCGGAAGGACCACCACGCGTCTGAATAACCGATGGTTCGGCGAGTCCTATGTCGCATATGGGTTCAAAGATCGGCGTTGGAAATACTTTGTGAGTGCAACCTACGCCTTCAATCACAAATCCATCTATACCTACCCTTTGCATTTTGTGCAGGTGAGCTGGTTGGACGATGCGCGTGCGCTGGGGCAGGAGAATGCCTTTGCGGTAGCCAACAATTTCTTCACATCCTTCAGCCATGGCGACAATTCGAAATGGCTCTACAACCGGGTCTTGCGGGTCACGTATATCCGTGAGCTCGCCAGCCACCTGTCCTGGTCGTTCGGTATGAAGTACTGGCGGCAGCAGCCCACCGGATCGCTTTATTACATCTATATGAATCAGGCCGACCAGGCCGACACCGTGCGACAGCTAACCACAGGTGAGGCATCCGTTACGCTGCGCTGGGCTCCGCATGAGCAATTCCTGCAGAACAAGAGCGGGCGTTACAACATCGTGAACCGATATCCCATCATCACCCTGCAGTATGGCAAAGGCATTGAGGGTTTGTTCGGCGGCGAATTCAATTACGACGCGCTGCATCTCCGCGTCTACAAACGCTGCTATATCTCACCCGCGGGATATTCCGATGTAAGCCTGGACGCAGGTTGGCTCAGCGGTAATCTTCCGTTCCCCCTGCTGGTGATCCATCCCGGGAACCCGTCCTATTTCTATAGCCAGGGCGCCTACAATATGATGAATGTGGGCGAGTTCGTGAGCGATCACTATGCCGGTCTGAACATCGATCATTTTTTTAATGGATTTTTCTTCAATAAGATACCCGGGTTGAAGCGACTCCGGTTGCGCGAGGTCGTCGCGGGCAAAATCCTCTACGGCGGACTTAATGACCAAAACAATCCCGCGGTCAATCCGGGGCAAATGAAGTTCCCCACCACCGGCGGGGTGACCTCTACCTATGCACTGGGAGGAAAGCCGTATATCGAGGGAAGCGTGG
>DASYSV010000084.1:0-5920 GCA_036010185.1 Puia sp. | reverse complement strand
GATGCCGATATTCACGTCTGCTATCTGCAACGAGACCTCACGGCCCCCGATGGTAAAATGACTGCTCCAGGGCACGACCGCACTCGTCATCATGGCCGTCAGCATCGCCAGACCCGGACCCAATACGAACAGAAACCGGTTCGAGCTCAGCGGGATGATCTCCTCTTTCATAAAGAGCTTCAATCCGTCGGCCAGCGGCTGGAACAGCCCCGCAGGCCCCGCCCGGTTAGGGCCCCGCCTGTCCTGCATAAAGGCCGCCACCTTCCTCTCCGCCCATGTCTCATACATCGCCACCAGCAGCGAAACGCTGATGATGATCAGGATCAGTATGGCTTTCTCCAGCAATAAAACCATGTCAATAGCCAGTAAGGTCATTCTGCTTTATTTTACTTTTCCAGTTTGCCTGTATCCCAGGGATTGCCTGCCTCTACGCCTGTGGTCCCGCGCGGCTCATGGGGCTCAAAATCCGTCGAATGCGCCGGCCCCTCTATCTTGCTCAAATCTATTTCCGGTCTGTTCACCTCGCTTACCGAATGTATATCCATCAGCAACCGCGGCTTCCGCCCGTCCAGCACATCATACAACACCTCCTGCGGCCTGTTAACTCCGACATAGTGTCCCTGCGAGATCACCGAATGCCGGCTGACCTTGGTCGGTCCTTCGATCACCCAGTCCGAAGTTTTCTTTTTCTCGAACCGGCACTCATTACAGATCCAGTCCTCCACCTCACCCCACTGATCCTTGCGCGCCGTGACACGAAATACTTCCTCACCCCGGTACCATAGGGTGACATTCCCTTTGCACTTCGGGTGATTGCAATCGCGGTGCGCGTCCACCGGTTTCAGGAACCAAACCCGGTTCTTGAAACGGAACGTCTTATCCGTCAACGCACCCACCGGGCATACGTCGATGACATTCCCTATAAAGTCGTGATCCAGCGATTTCTGAATAAAGGTGGCGATCTCCGATTGGTCGCCCCGGTCCAGGACCCCATGCTCCCGCCGTTCAGTGATCTGGTCGGCGACAAACACACACCGGTAGCATAATATACAGCGTGTCATATGCAGCTGGATATAAGGACCCAGGTCATGCTTTTCGAACGTCCTGCGTGTAAACTCATACCGCGTCCCCTCTTTCCCATGTTCGTAGCTTAAGTCCTGCAGATGACACTCGCCGGCCTGATCGCAGATAGGGCAATCCAGGGGGTGATTGATCAACAGGAACTCTACGACCCCATTCCGTGCATCGATCACTTTCTCGCTCGTAATATTCTTGACGACCATCCCATCCATCACATTCGTTCTGCAGCTGGCGATCAGCTTGGGCATCGGTCTCGGGTCCGCCGTACTGCCGGCGGCCACCTCCACCAGACAGGTGCGACATTTCCCGCCGCTACCCTTCAGCTTGGTGTAGTAACACATGGCGGGCGGAGCTACGTCCCCGCCGATCCTCCGGGCCGCTTGCAAGATCGACGTCCCCGGTTCCACCTCGATGGTGATATTGTCAATCGTAACCTTAAAAAGTTTCTTTTCGTCAGCCATAAATAAAGTTTTTATGCCGTGGCCGCCTCCAGCGGATCCGCATAGTGTGCTAGCCCATAATTCCTCACCAAACACTCCTGAGGATTATCGACATGCCACTCGAACTCATCCCTGAAATGCCTTATCGCCGCCGCGACCGGCCATGCCGCCGCGTCACCAAGCGGGCATATCGTATTTCCCTCTATCTTCCTTTGAATATCCCACAACAGATCGATATCGCTCTTCTTCCCCTTCCCGGTATCGATGTTCCGGAGGATCTTCTCCATCCATCCCGTCCCCTCGCGACAAGGCGAACACTGTCCGCAGCTCTCATGCCGGTAAAATCTCGCCAGCGTATACGTATTCCTGACGATGCACTGGTCTTCATCCAGCACGATGAATCCTCCCGATCCCATCATCGATCCCTTGGCAAAACCGCCGTCGCTAAGACTCTCATAGTTCATGAGACGCGTCTCGCCCTTGACGGTCTTCAACAGCAAATTCGCCGGCAAAATAGGCACCGACGATCCACCCGGGATACAGGCCTTCAGCCTCTTCCCATTCGGGATCCCGCCGCAAAATTCGTCGGAATAGATAAATTCTTCTACCGACATCGTCATCTCGATCTCATAGACCCCTGGCTTATTGATATTGCCGCACGCCGAGATCAGCTTGGTGCCCGTCGATTTGCCGACGCCGATCTTCGAATAGGCTTCACCGCCATTATTGATGATGGGCACCACCGCGGCCAGCGTCTCGACGTTATTGACCACCGTCGGACAATCCCATACGCCTTTGACGGCGGGGAAGGGGGGCTTTATACGTGGGTTCCCGCGTTTGCCCTCCAGCGACTCGATCAGTGCGGTCTCTTCACCGCAGATATACGCCCCGGCGCCCGTGTGGACGTAAATTTCGCAATCGAAGCCGGTGCCCAGAATATTCTTCCCCAGCCACCCGTTGGCCTTCGCCTCGGCGATGGCCTGTTCGAGTATCTCGGGTATCCAGGCATATTCGCCGCGGATATAGATATAGGTGCTCTTGCTGCCCAGGGCAAACGACGAGACGATCAGCCCCTCGATCAGCAGGTGCGGGAGGAATTCCATCAGGTACCGGTCCTTGAACGTCCCCGGCTCCGATTCGTCCGCATTACAAACGAGATAGCGCGGTACGCCTTCAGGCTTTGCCAAAAAACTCCACTTCATTCCCGTGGGAAAACCGGCGCCGCCGCGACCGCGAAGACCACTCTTCTTCACCTCCTCCGTCACCTGGTCCGGAGTCATCGTCTTCAGCGCTTTTTCCACGCTGGCATAACCGCCCTCACGACGATACACATCGTAACCGCGGATGCCTTCCACATTTGCCTTGTCCAATAAAAGTTTTCTACCCATTTCTTTTATATATTACAATCTGAATAGCAGCAGCCAGATACAAAAGCCCGGTCACTCCCAGCAGCAGTTCCTTCATCGATTCCTTCTCAATACCCATGCTCGCGATCATCGGGATCAGTCCCGCAGCAAGCAGGCTGAAAGTAATGATCCTGAATTTCTTTCTTTTCACGGTCGTTAATTATTCACCGCCGCCTTCTCCCTGCACTCTTTAATGATGGCGTCCACTTTCTCTTTCGTCAAATGCTCCCGGAAATATTTCCCTAGTTGCATCATCGGTGCGTAGCCACATGCCCCAAGGCACTCCACGGTCTTCAGCGTGAACAACCCATCCGCCGTCGTCTCTCCGACCCCGATGCCCAACCGGGTCTTGATATGCCCGATGATGTCGTCGCAACCACGCACCATACAGGGACCCGTCTGACAAACTTCGAATACGAACCTTCCTACCGGTTTCGTATTCAGCATGGAATAAAACGTCGCCACCTCATACACCTCTATCGGCTCCAGCTTCAGCAACCCCGCCACATAATCCATCGCATCCACGCTCAGCCATCCGCCGAACTCCTCCTGCGCCATATGCAGCACCGGAATAACGGCGCTCTTCTGCTTCCCCGCCGGGTAGCGCGCGACGATCTCGTCCACCTTCTTCAATTTTTCGTCTGAAAATCGTATCATATTATTATGCATCCATTTCGCCAGCAATAAGATTCAACGAGCTCATCACAATGATCGCATCGCTCAGCATCGCTCCCTGCGTCAGCTCGCTATAAGCCTGATAATAAATAAAACAGGGCCGGCGGAAATGCAATCTGTACGGATTCCGCCCCCCATCGCTGATCAGATAGAACCCCAGCTCCCCATTGCCCCCTTCCACGGAGTGATACACCTCACCCGGCGGTATCTGCGTCTCTCCCATCACGATCTTGAAATGCCAGATCAGGGCCTCCATCTTCGTATATACATCCTCTTTCTTAGGCAGATAATATTCCGGCGCATCCGCATGATAGACGTCTGCATCGGCACCCTTCATATCCTGTATCTTCCTGTAAGCCTGCTCGATGATCCGCATCGACTGCCACATCTCCCCCTCGCGTACGAGAAACCGGTCATAGCAATCGCCCGTCGAACCGACCGGGATCTCGAAGTCGAAGTCCTCATAGCTGCTATAGGGCGAATGTACACGGACATCATAATCGACTCCCGCGGCCCGTAGATTGGGGCCCGTAAACCCGTAATTAAGTGCACGGTCTCCGCTGATGGGTCCCGCCCCGATGGTCCGCTCCATAAAGATGCGGTTGCGGGTGAAAAGGTTCTCGAATTCTTTCAGCACGGCCGGATACTCGGCCATGAATTTCTCGAGCTTCTCCCACGCCGCATTGCTGAAGTTGCGCTCGAACCCGCCGATACGGCCCATATTGGTCGTCAGCCGGCTTCCGCATATCTCCTCATAGATCTCATAGATCAGCTCGCGGTATTGCATTACATACAGGAAGCCCGTAAAGGCCCCGCTGTCCACACCCACCACCGAATTACAGATCAGGTGGTCCGAGATACGCGCCAGCTCCATGATAATTACCCTCAGATAATCCACGCGTTTGGGCAATTTCAACCCCAGCAGCTTCTCGACGGTCATATGCCAGCCCATATTGTTGATCGGGGAAGAACAATAGTTCAGCCGGTCCGTCAGCGTCGTGATCTGGTATAACGGCCGCCGTTCGGCGATCTTCTCGAAAGCCCGGTGAATATATCCCACCGTCTGCTCCGCCGAGACGATCCGCTCCCCGTCCAGCTCCACGATATTCTGGAAAACTCCGTGTGTCGCCGGGTGCGTAGGCCCCAGGTTCAACGTAGTAGTAGTTTTCTCGATGCTGCCTTCCGGAAGCTTGATATGATGTTCCGTACTCATTAGCTTATTTTTGTCGTATCGCTTGGCCAATCTTGTTTCTGTCCCGGCTCTCCGGGCGTCCCGCTTGCGGGCACCGTCGGCTCCGAAGCCGACCTCGGTGTCTCTACCGCCCCTGCACTCGCTGCCGCCGGCAGATCACCCCGGCCAAACATCGCATCGTCCTTGTCCACGCGCGTCTGATCTTCCATCGGGTATTCCTTCCGCATGGGGAAATAATCCATCTCATCGACATTCAGGATGCGTTTCAGATTCGGGTGCCCGACAAAGTTGACGCCGAAGAAATCATAGGTCTCCCTTTCCATCCAGTTGGCGCTTGAATAAATTTGCGTGGCGGTAAAGACATCGGGCTGTCCGATGGAGGTAAAGACCTTGAAACGAAGACGGATATTATCGACGAGATTATGAAGGTGATAGACTACCGCCAGCTCGCGGCCGACCCCGCCGGGATAATGCACAGCCGTCAGATCGGTGAGAAACCGGAACCGCAGCTCCTCATCGTCAAATAAGAACTGCAATACTTTCAAATTCAATTCCTTCGGCGCCTCAAAGGTCAGCAGACCGTACGGCTCTTCGAAATGGGACAGTTGGTCGGCAAACTTGGCAATTAGGCGTTCCTTGATCGTTTCATTCGTTAAAGCCATAATATTATTGTATTCCGTAGCTCTGGAGTAGTTCTTTATAGCGATCGCCATTCCGGCGCCTGATACTTTCCTTTCCTACCAGGTCCTGGATGCGCATAAACCCATCGAGTATCGCTTCCGGTCTCGGCGGGCAACCCGGCACATAAACGTCTACAGGGACCACCTGGTCGATCCCCTGTAATACCGAATAAGAATCGAAAATTCCCCCGCTGCTGGCACAGGCACCAACTGCCATCACCCAACGCGGCTCGGCCATCTGCAGATACACTTGTTTGACAATAGGGCCCATTTTCTTGGCGATGGTGCCGATCACCATCAGCAGATCGCACTGACGTGGCGAAAACCCGAGACGCTCGGCGCCAAATCTCGCCAGATCGTAGTGACTGGCCATCGTGGCCATGAATTCGATACCGCAACAGGACGTTGCGAAAGGCATGGGCCACAACGAGTTCTTACGGGCTAATC
>DASYSV010000071.1:0-7131 GCA_036010185.1 Puia sp. | reverse complement strand
AATTAGTCATCGCTTTAGTGGTCATTGCGGTGGTCGTAAATGTCTATTCGGGGTTCTGGCCGGCCTTCCTCCCCTATCTGCTGGCGGTGATCCTCCTCTTCGGATATTTCTTTTTCGGGCCGCTGCGCCTGATCCAGGAACATATGGAATCCGGCAATATGGAGGCGGCGGAGAAAGTATTGAATTCGGTCCGTTTCCCCAATCTGCTGTATAAGCCGATCCGGTCGGTCTATTATACCCTCAAGGGCAATATCGCGATGATGAAACAGGATTTTGACGGGGCGGAAAAGAACATGAAGAAGGGGCTCGATCTGGGGATGCCAATGAAGGAGGCCGAAGGAGCCAGCTTGCTGCAGATGGGAATGCTGGCGATGCAAAAGAACGATATCCGGCAGGGAGAAAGCTATATCCGGCAAGCCATCCGCAAAGGACTGCCTGATAAGGAGAACCAGGCGGCGGCATTTCTGCAGCTATGCTCGATCATGATGACCAAACGGGAGTTCCGCGCGGCCAAGGATTTCTTCCGGAAGGCAAAGGCATTGAAACCTGCCACGCCGCAGATCGTCGATCAGATCAAACAAATCGAGAAGTATATTTCGCGAATCCCGGGGTGATGCGGGTCATGATGCGGATTCCCAGGGTGAGCCGGGGCGGCCGTCGGGGTAAGCCGGCGGACATAGTGATTCGAAACCGGGGTGAGCGGCGGCGGAAGGGAGAACAGTTAGAAAGGGATAAAAAGCGATCAGGAGGAGAAGTCAGGGAGGGGTACGATCTAATTCAAGGGCTTGCTGCCGGAGGTGACGCAATCCACCATCTGACGCAGCGTACGTAACGAAAGACTATTTTTTTCGAGAAAATCGAAGGTCCCATATTGCAGGAATACTTCCTTGGTATTCAGACCCTTCTGAGAAGAGAACAAGATCACGTAGACGTTGGGGTCGATGTCCCGGACCCGTTGCAGGGTATCCAAACCATTCATTTTCCCATCCAGGTTATAATCCAGGACGATAACGGTAGGATGTTTGCCGAGATCGGAAACAGCGGATTCCCCGTTGGTATAGAAATGCAGGTTCGTGCTGAGCGTTTCAAGCTCCTTCGCTATAAGGTTCTGGTAAAGGACATTGTCCTCTACTACGAATATAACGGGTTGTTGATTGAATTCCATTGGCTTTGTGGCTGTATTGAGGGTAAGTCAATGGAAAATAATGCCAGAAAAAAAATTGATGTAATTTGTTGATTGTCATTCAGAATGGTTGCCACTAGTAAAAACCCTAATCCCTGTTTGGGAAAATTGACCTGTACGTGGGAATCATTTTAGCACCTCGGTCTGCAGCTGGCCGATACATTCACGGATCACCGAGTCGATGTTGGTTACCAGCATAGGGATATCCTGGAGAGATTCTTTTTGTCTGGCATTGGCCTCGACCGTCCGGATCTCCTGACGAATGGACTTTATTCCCATGGAGTCGATGGTCGACTTTAGTTTATGAGCCGTTTTGCCCACCTGCTCCCAGTTCTCTTCCTGCATGGCCGTTTTGAGGTCCTCTACGTTTTGGGGAACCGTTTCGATAAAAAGGGCCACCATCCGCCGGATAAAGCCTTCGTCGCCGCCCGATACGGACTGAACCATGGAAAGATCATAAAGCCTTGAGTTCTCAACTGACATATTGTGGTTGTTGTTAAGGTGCTTGGTAAAAAATTCTTTTTGGGGGTTGGGGGCAGCGGCCGTCGGATTCGCTGAGGGGGATTTCGCGTGAGCTGAAGGGGCTGAGGTCATCGGTTGCGTGGGGTCGGCGACGATCGCATGCGTTGGGGATTCCGAAAGGGAAGGCTCCGGCCGCGAAAGATTCCTTGAAATAACCCGGAACAACCTCGCCTCATCGAACGGCTTTGCCAGATAATCGGTCATCCCCGCCGCTATATACTTCTCACTATCGCCCTTCAGCGCATTGGCCGTCAGCGCAATAATGGGAATCGCAGCCTTGACGGGATCCGAAAGACGCCGAATATGCTGTGTCGCTTCGATCCCATCCATCTCGGGCATCTGCACATCCATCAGAACACAATCGAAAAATGAATGCTCCATTGCCTCCAGGGCCTCCCGCCCGTTGGCCGCTATGACGACTTCAAAGTCCCAGGACTCCAAGATATGCCGGGCCAGGAATTGATTCAATTCCACATCCTCCGCTACCAATACTTTTCTCTTGCCAAGGCTTTTATAGTCGATTTCCTGACTGGACTCATTTTCCTGCATAGCTTCAATACTCAAAAGATAAGGTAGCCGAATGGTAAAGGCCGATCCCCTGCCTTCCTCACTGTCGACAAGAAGCTCGCCCTGCTGCATCTCGATCATATTCTTCGAGATGGCGAGTCCGAGTCCCGTGCCTCCATATTTCCGCGAGATCGTCGCGTCGGCCTGTTCGAAAGGCTCGAATATGGTACGCAATTGCTCTTTCCCGATGCCGATCCCCGTGTCCTGGATGGTGATCTCGATAACCACCTCTTCCTCATTACGCTCACTGATGCCGGTGATGATGTTGATATGCCCGGCATCCGTAAACTTCAACGCGTTGCTGAGAATATTGTTCAGTACCTGGCTGAGACGATAAGGGTCGCCCTCTACTACCATATCTGCGGGGACAGAGTTCTGAAAAATGAGACCCAGCTCCTTCTCTTCCGCGCGGTATATAAAAGACTGTATGATCGTGGCGATCTTGTCGACGATCTTGAAGGGGATCTGCTCCAACTGCAATTTCCCTGCAACTATCTTTTCCAGGTCGAGGATGTCATTGACGATGACCAGCAGGTTGCCCGCCGACTCCTGGATCAGCTTCAGATAATTTCGTTGCTGGGGGTCGAGCTCCGTTTTGTTCAGCAGACTGGCAATCCCGAGGATACCATTCATGGGCGTCCGGATCTCATGGCTCATGTGCGCCAAAAAGGATTCTTTCGCCCGGGCCATCTCGTCGGTCAGCTGTTTGGTAAGACGGAGCTCCTTTTCCGTCCGGATCCGCTCGGTGATGTCCTGCGAAAATCCAATGACATAGGGGTCCG
Source organism: Puia sp. (assembly GCA_036010185.1). Classification (GTDB taxonomy): domain Bacteria; phylum Bacteroidota; class Bacteroidia; order Chitinophagales; family Chitinophagaceae; genus Puia. The sequence goes on along the minus strand of DASYSV010000071.1, from coordinate 4,077 downwards.
AACCGGGCTCTTCCATCCGGTAGTTCTTATACAGCATATAGATCTCCTCGCCCCCCTTGTTGAGCACACAGAACTCGCCGCTGACGGCATTGGTGGAGTCCCGGATCAACTTGATATATTCCTCTTCGAACCGCGCCTGATGTTTCTCGGGAACAAAATCCTTGATGCTTCGGCCCAGCATTTCCTGTTCTTCATATCCCAATACTTTGCAGATGGCCGGGTTCACGGACAGCAGCCGCCCATCGAGGTCATGGGTGCAGATCAGTGCCTGACTATGGTTGAATAGATCGCGATATCGTTTTTCGCTGCGTTTCACCTTCTCCTCGAACTCTTTAGTCTCCGTGATCCGGACGGCATAGACGATCACTCCACGGAAGGTGTTCTCTTCATCATAAATAGGAAAAACGCGGTGCTGAAAATGCTGTACGACGCCATCGCTGTCCTGGACCGATTCCATCCATTCCACTACATTGTGGGTCCGACGCGCCTTTTCAAAGACCATCCGACGGGCCCGTGACATGGCGACAGGACGCCCTGAATGCTGGCAGAATTCTTCATTGGTCTTACCGATCATCCACTCCCTGAGATCGGGTTCCGGTATGGCACTGGGATTCACGTAGAGGAAACGGTATTCCGCATCCGCCACGATGATCTCCGCAGGGACCTTATCGAGGATCTCCTCAAAAAAGTCATTCTCTAAGTGCATACCCAGGGTTTTTGATCTTGCATCATTTCATCTTCAGCTCACCGTTCTGTATCATCCGATACAACGTGGATTTACCCACGTCGAGCTTTTTGGCGACGAGCAGAACATCCTTGTCATATTTATCGAGATAATGCTGCAGGATCTGGATCTCAAACTCTTTAAGGGTCATTTCCCTGTTCAACAGATCGGCAATGCTGGCCGAAGTATTCAGGGTAATATGCTCGGCCTGTATCATTTCTTCATCGGCCATGACCGAAGCCAGCTCCACCACCGATTTCAGCTCGCGCACATTACCCGGGAAAGGATACTGCAACAGCTTCTGCTGGGCTTCGGGAGAAAGCGTCTTTTTATCGATCTTGTTATCCTTACAGAATAAGTCGATGAAATGCTTGGCGAGGATCAGGATGTCATTACCCCTTTCACGTAAGGGCGGCAGCGCGATCGGCAGACCGATCAGACGGTAATATAGGTCCTCGCGAAACGTCTTGTTCTTGACTTCATCCAGCAGATTTTTGTGGGTGGCGACGACGATCCGCACATCGATCTTGGTGATGCCGTTGGCGCCAATGCGGGTGATCTCACGTTCCTGCAATACACGCAACAACTTGGCTTGCAGGTTGATATCCAACTCGCCTATCTCATCGAGGAAGAGAGTGCCTTTGTCGGCCTCCTCGAATTTCCCGATCCGGCGGGTGACGGCGCCGGTGAATGCTCCTTTCTCATGACCGAAAAGCTCGCTTTCTATGAGATCCCGCGGAATGGCGGCCACGTTTACGGCGACATAGGGTAGCTTGTGCCGGTCAGAATTATAATGTATTGCCTTGGCAATCATTTCTTTACCGGAACCCGTTTCTCCGGTGATCGAGACGGTGATGTTGGTCTTCGAAGCTTTTTCGATCATCGAGAACACTTTCTGTATCTGTTCGCTCTTCCCGATGATCATCTGCGAGAAATCGTATTTGCGGCTGACCTGGCTCTTCAGGGTCTCCACTTCCTGTTTCAGATTGCTTATCTCCCTGAGGTGGAGGATACTGTTCCAGAGACGATCCTTGGTATCATCATCCTTTACAATGTAGTCGAAGGCGCCGTTCTTGAGGAGGTTGATGGCGGTAGCGACGTCTTCCTGGCCCGAAATGACGATGACCCGGATATCCGGGTTATGTTCCTTGATCTTTTTGAGAACTTCGGCCCCATCACAATCCGGGAGCGAATAGTCGAGCGTTACCACGTCCGGGTTCTCATGCAGCTGAGCGAAAAAATCTCGGGGAGATTCGAATCTTTTGACCTCGTATTCGGGGTTGAGAGCGAGGTAGTGCTGGAGCATCGAGCCATACCAGACATCATCTTCTACGATAAAGACCTTAAACGAGTGATGGTTTTTCATAAACTACGATTGTATAGGATAAGATTTAACGTTGAATTGGCGAATTTATTCCCATATTAAGACATTTTCCAACCCAATATTCAACTTTTTATCGAAGAAGGACTAAACTGGCGGTGCAAAAGGTAAAAATGAGGGGATTATCTGAATTCCTATCTTTGGACCATGTCCATAAGTCAGGATCAGCTGAGACGGCGTTTTCAGGAAGAATATCAGCAATTAAATGAACAACAACGTCTTGCCGTAGACAATACGGAGGGACCCGTTATGGTTATAGCCGGACCCGGAACGGGCAAGACACAGATCCTGGCAGCCCGGATCGGGAAGATACTCCTCGATACGGATGTTTTCCCCGGCAATATCCTTTGCCTTACCTATACCGAGGCCGGAGCGATCGCCATGCGCCGCAGGCTCCTGTCTTTTATCGGTCCGGATGCCTATAAGGTGCATATCCATACCTTCCATTCCTTTTGCAACGATATCATCCAGGAAAATCTGTCGCTGTTCGAAAAGACCAGCCTGGATCCCATTTCGGATCTGGAAAAAATACAGCTCTTCAAGGCCCTTATCGACCGGTTTCCGAAGAACCATCCCCTGAAGCGTTATCGCGGGGACGTGTATTTCGAGATGAACAATCTCCAAAATCTGTTCTCCACGATGAAACGCGAAGGCTGGAACCCGACCTTTATTAAGGAGAAGATCGACCAATACCTGGCCTCGCTGCCGGACAGGGAAGAATATATCGCCAAAAGGGCCACGGCGTCCTTCAAGAAAGGCGAGGTCCGAACCGACAAGATCGCCGAAGAAACCGAGAGGATGGAGAAGCTGAGAGCGGCCGTAGACGAATTCGATCGCTATCAGGAGCTGATGCGCGTGCATAACCGTTATGATTTCGACGATATGATCAACTGGGTCATCCGTGCCTTCGGGGAGAACAAGCCCCTGTTGTCGTCTTACCAGGAACGTTACCAATATATCCTTGTCGACGAATACCAGGATACCAGCGGGGTCCAGAACAGGCTCGTCAACCTGCTGATCAGCTATTGGGAGCAGCCGAATGTATTCGTGGTAGGAGATGACGATCAGAGCATTTATAGATTTCAGGGAGCCAATGTGGAGAATATGCTGGAGTTTGCCCAGCAGTATCAAAAGGACCTGCTGACTGTCGTCTTAACCAATAATTACCGGTCTACCCAGCCTATCCTCGATGTTTCGAGGACGCTGATCCAACGGAACCAGGAACGCCTTGTCCGGCAGATACCCGGACTTTCCAAGCACCTGCTGGCAAGCCATCCGCGGACACGTCAGCTGCGCTATCCTCCCCGGCTGCTGGAATACCTCAGTCCAAGACAGGAAATGACGGGTATCACCCTGCGCGTGGAGCAGTTGCTGGCCAAAGGGATATCTCCCGGTCACATTGCCATCATCTATAAGGAGAACAGGTATGGAGAGGAACTGGCTCGCTTCCTTCAATTGAAGAATATCCCCGTATACAGCAAACGCAGCCTCGATCTTTTCGGGATTGCGCTGGCGCAGCAGATCATTCTTTTGCTGCGTTACCTGGCTGCCGAGCATGACGCGCCTTATGGCGGGGATGAAATGCTGTTCGAGATCCTGCATTTCCATTTCTTCGGTATCGCTCCGATAGAGATCGCAAAGCTTTCCGTCGAGGTGGCGGATAAACAATATAATGAAGAACAAAGGACGTCCATCCGCCGTTTGCTTTATGAAAAGGCGCAGCGACCTGCACGGGATCTGTTCGATACGGGGATACCCGAAGGACTGAAAAAAGCGTCCCGGGCGCTGGAGAAACTCATCGGGGACGTGCCAAATACGACCCTGCAGGCCCTTTTCGAAAACGTTATCCGCGATACGGGGATACTAGCCTCCATTGTTTCAAGTCCTGATCGGATCTGGCAGATGCAGGTGCTGACTGCATTGTTCGATTTTGTCAAAGAAGAGACCCGGCGAAACCCCGATCTCGATCTGG
>DASYSV010000066.1:0-6108 GCA_036010185.1 Puia sp. | reverse complement strand
GGGCGGCAATGATCAGGGCCAGACCGGAGAAAACGGTAAACAGACCGGCGGTGCGTTGATCGGCCGCATACTGGCGGTTGAAATCCTCATCGAGAAAAGAATAGATGAAAGGATATCCGCCCGCTACCGTCTCGTACCGGCGCCTGATGGCATTCATCGTGGAAGCGATATCCCCCGGGGCCAATCGAAAAGTGACGGCCACACCGTCCGGTGCCAGAACGAAAATCACCGGATCGATCGGGTTGCGCAGCGTACCTGTATTGAAATCCTTCACCACACCGATAATGGTGTGAGCCGATGTAGAGTCAGGACCTCTGTAGACCTTTTCTCCAAGCGGATGCGCATAGCCCAGCATCCGCGCAGCCGTCTCATTGACGAGTGCACAGGCGGAGTCGGTGTGCAACTGCGGCGAGAAATTCCTGCCGGCGACGAGTTTCATTCCCAATGTAGGAAGATAGTCGGGATCGATATGCCATACACCCAGCAGGGCCGTAGAAGTTACCGAAGCGCTTCGGTCTTTAAAAAAGCCTGTGTAGATAGCTTTTTGGTTGGGCAGGTCGCCGGATACAGTAGCGCCGATGACCCCGGGTAGCTTTCGGGATTCATCTGCAAAGGTCCAGGCCTTGTCGCCGAGCCTGTAAGTGTCTTTGATCGTCACTACCTGCTGACGGAGGTATCCGATGTCACGGTGTTGGATGTAGGATAGCTGCGAATAGATTACGCCTGTACCGATGATGAGCGTCATGGCCACGCTGAATTGGAAGACCAGCAGGATGGTCCGAAGGGTCTTTGGGCTCGAATCCAGTGTCAACTGTCCACGCAGGATCTTCAGGGGCTCGACCCGCGACAGGATCAATGCAGGATAGGCACCGGCCAGGAGGCCTACCAGGATTGTTGCAAGTACGAGAGCAGGAACCGTCCAATGCGAGAGGAAGACGGCGGCTGTGAACGACTTGTTCGCCAGACGGCGGAAAAGTGGGAGGCCGAGCAGCACCAGGAAGATGGCCAGGCCCATTGCGATCGTGGTCATGAGAATGGATTCGGTCAGGAACTGAACGATCAGTCTCCGGCGGTCGGACCCCAGGATCTTTCTCACGCCGATGTCACGAAGCCGGCGCAGGCTGCGGGCGATAGAAAGGTTGACGAAATTGATACCCGCGACGACCAGGATCAGGACGGCAATGACGATAAAAAGGATGACGTACCGGATATTTCCGTTGGGTTCCCATTCATGACCCAGATTGGAATAGAGATGGATCCGGGTGAGCGGCATGGAATAATACCGGAAATAATCGCCGTTGCGTTTCAGATCGGCTTTGCTATTGTGCATTTGCTCGCGCACCTGTCGATAGACATATCTTTCGACCTCAGTGGCCAGCATCCGGTCGATGTCGGCTGTTTGAATGCCGGGGCGGGCCAACACATAGGTCGTAGCAAAAAAATTGATCCATTCCTGTCTCGTTTGTCTGAGCGATCGGATCAGCTGAAAATGGAAATGCGATGCAGCGGGCATATCCCGGATGACTCCCGTCACCTTACAGACGGCCGTATCCTGATCGAGTTGCAGCGTCCGCCCTACTACGTCCGTGCTGTTGAAATATTTTTTCGCGGTGGTTGCCGAGATTACGATGGAGTTGGGTGCGTCGAGGGCAGTTCCGGGATCGCCTTCGATCATCGGAAGGGTAAATATCTTAAAAAGGGTAGAATCCGCCAATACGACGCCGGTTTGGGAGAACAGACGGGTTCCGACATGAACTTCAACATCCCTGCGTACATCCCGGATGCGGACGGCATTTTCGATCGCTGGGAAATCGCGGACCAGTGCGGCGGCCATGGCAGGCGCTGTCGACATGTCATTGATAGTGCCGCCGTTGATGTGGAGATCGGAGGCTATTCGGAAGATGCGGTCGGCATTTTTGTTGTAACGATCATATGCGAACTCGTCCGTGACGTAAAGGGCGATGAAGATGCAGGCGGCAAGACCAAGGGCCAGACCTGTAATGGTGATTGCCGTTATTCCTTTTTCACGGGAAAAATGGCGCCAGGCGGAGCGCAGATAGTTCGTCATCGCCTGGCGGGATGCAAAAGGGCGGGGATTCCATAAAAATTATTCCGAGAATTAACCGTGTTTAAAGTATTGGATCTCGCGTTCGTGTTTTCTTGCCGCCTCGAGGGAGTCGAAAGTACCGAGGTTTCGCCTTTTGTTGGTTTTTGCGTCTTTTTTCCGGGAGTAAATACGGTACTGACCGGACTTTAGCTTTCGGATCATAAGTCTTTTTTTTAGGTGAGGAACCAAAAAATCATGCCAGCGGGAAAGCGTTTCTTTCACCGGCTAAGTAACCCTCCAGGGTCATATATCCCCCTCCCCGGGGTCCCCCTACCCCGGGGTCTAATTTATTCCACTTATATACTAATAAGTGGTTTCTTTTAGTTAAAGGCTGGCAGATAATCAAGGAAAACCCCTAGCCTTTATAATTCGTCGGGGCGGGAAAGCTACATCCAAACATATCGTATGAAAAAGCTGATCATGGCAGCAGGGCTGATCTTGGCCCTGGCAAGCGATTCTTTTGCTCAAACCACCCAAACGAGCGGGAACTGGAGTGATCCTTCCATTTGGTCCGGTGGGGCAGTGCCGGCGGCGAGCGGTACTGTAAAAGTGAATAACCCTGTCACCATCGATGGCAACCTGTCGCCAACAGGAGCGTGGACATTCAATAGTAACGCCACCGACCAACCGGGGGGCACGGCCTATACGTTCAACCCGGGAGCCGGAACCAACACCATCACGGTGAGCCCGGGCAGTATCGTCACCTTCGAAGGAGGCAGCTCAGGCACTCCCAATGTGTGCAGCAGCGGAACGATCAATATTTATGGCACCCTGGTCCTGGGTTTTACTCAGCTGAACAACAGCGGAAACCTGAAGATCACGATCGAGTCGGGGGGCACCCTGATCATCAACGGGGACCTGACCAATAAGAATAATTCGGGGACCTTTACCGTCAACGGGTCGCTGATCGTCAATGGAAATTTCGCCAACACATCGGGAAGTGTCACTGTCGGCGGTTCAGGCACGATCAATACCACCGGCACGATCACCACTTCCGGTGGCTCCACCGTTTTTGGCAGCGGTAATGACTGTAGCACGGGCCCCTGCTCGGGGACTACGCTTAGTTGTACCTTTACCAATACCATCACACCCACGAGCAAGGTCGTCTGCAGCGGAACGTCGGGAATCGTGCTTACCTCCGGCAATTCAGCCAGCTCTCCCACTTATCAATGGTTGAGCAGCACCGACGGCGTCACCTATGCCAATGCTTCGGGAACCAGCACTAATTCAACCTATACCACGCCCACGTTGACGCAAACCACCTGGTATAAAGTGACGGTCAAAGGTACCGGACCTTCCTGCACAAGCACCTCGGCAGTTGTAAAGCTCACTGTCGTCAATGGTGGCGGCTGGTTGGGAGCCACGAGCAATGATTGGGGAACCGCCAGCAACTGGTGTAGTCTTGTGGTGCCGACCAGCACGACGGATGTCGTCATTACCAATGCCACGGGTGTCACTAATATGCCAACGATCAATGCGGGGACGGCGGCTTCGGCCCGAAGCGTTACCATCAGCGATACTTATCCAGTCTCGTCGCTGACCATCGCTGCAAGCGGTACGGCATCGCTGAGCATATATGGGGACCTGACGCTCAATGGCAGCTTCACCGACTATTCGACCGCTTCCACGGCGGGGGTAGTCCTGGCGGGCAGCGTTGCGCAGACGATCAGCGGAACCACCGCGGCAGTTTTCAAAAACCTGACGATCAATAACAGCTCGGGATCCGCTTCCGCGATCACACTGAGCTCGAACAATCTATCGGTCAGCAGTAACCTAACCCTATCCTCGGGTATCGTCAATCTCAGCGGTAACACGGTGACTCTCGGCAGTAGCGCCACCAATACCGGCACGCTGAATTACACTTCCGGGTCCTGGTTATACGGCGGAAATATTGTCCGGTGGTTCCCGACTTCCGCGGTGACGCTTGGTTCCAACGGCAGTCTTTTCCCAATCGGCGACGCTTCCAATTACCGGCCAATGTATTTTGGCAGTTCGGGCCTTAGCGCATCGGGAGGAACCATCAAAGTTAGTCATACCGGTATTGTGAACGCCACGCCTGTCTCCTTCCTGGATGCTGCCACAGCGGTCCTGGTACGATCGAATTCTTATTGGAAGGTGAGTACGGGCAATGGGATCAGCAGCACGGGCACCCCTTTCAACCTGCGTACGGAAGGCACCGGTTTCGGTATCATCGGAGATGTGGCCGATCTGCGTATGATCCTGGCTGCGACCTCCGCACCGGGGACAGACGGCGTCAATGCCGGGACGGTTGGAAATCCCCAGGTGAACCGTACCGCTTCATCCGTCGCGAACCTGGCGAACACCTACTACTGGGGCTCCGTCAACCCGGGATATACCACGCTTCGTGTCTCGCTGGTATCCTTCACGGCGGGACCCAGGTCCGGCGAGATCGTTCTGAATTGGAGGACGGCGACGGAAGGCGATTGCAGGTATTTTTCTCTGGAGCGGTCGGAGGATGGGACGAATTTTTCGGAGATCGTTTCGGTTGCAGCGGAAGGTGGGGCGGATCTGGGGCATGTTTACGGTTATACCGATAGGAGTCCGGGGGGAGGGAAGAATTTTTATCGTTTGAAAATGGTGGGTTCGGGTGGGGCCGTGTCTTACTCGTGGATTGTCACCGCTGATCTTTCCGCGGGCGGGGGGTTGGTGCTTTTTCCGGATCCGACGGATGGGAGTGCGATTTCGGTCCGTGTTCCTGTCGGGGGAAATTATACCGTGGATGTATATGACGGTCAGGGGATGGTGGTGCGGCATGTATCTTGTTCATCACCGGTGGAGCGGGTATTGTTTAGCCCGTCGCTGCCGCCTGGAGTATATGTTGCAAGGGTTTTGGCGCAGGGGTATAGTGCGGTGGAGACTTTTTTGGTGAGGCGGTAAACGCACCTTTTCAGTTTGAATGCGATATTCTATTTTTGGGACAGAAAATTAAGATTAAACGCAATCAAATGAGAAAGCTGATATACGCCATCAACCTTGCCATCGATGGGTGTTGCGACCATACCAAAATGACAGGCGGCGAAGACATACTTGATTATTTTGCAGACCTTATACTAGAAGCCGACCTATTGATCTACGGACGTATCACTTACCAGTTGATGGTTCCCTATTGGCCCGATGTCGCAAAAGAGAATTCCTCTTCAAAAGCCGAGATTGAATTTGCCCGGGCATTCGACTCCGTTGGCAAAGTCGTTTTTTCTAAATCATTAGACAAGGTTGAGGATAAGAACTCGAGGCTCGTTCGTACAAAGCCCGAAGACGAAATACTTAAATTGAAACAGCAGGAAGGCAAGAATATGTTACTCGGTGGCGTAGCGTTTCCTTCCCATCTTATAGAACTTGGTCTGGTGGACGAATATATTTTTGTCGTTCAGCCTACACTTGTGGGAGGCGGAAGGCGGTTGCTGGAAGGTATTAACCTGCCCGAGAGATTAAAATTAAAACTGGTGGGCACGAAGATCTTAAGATCAGGCTGCGTCGTGCTTCATTATATCAATTAACCCCCGATTAATCTTCATTCCTTCTCCCATGCTCCGGAACATTTTACTGGTCACCTATCGAAATCTTCTAAAACACAGATCCTTCACCCTGATCAATATCCTCGGGCTCGCTTTAGGTATGGCGGCATTCCTGTTGATCGGCGGCTATGTCCGGTTTGAAAAGAGCTATGACCGGTCGTATGCAGACGCAGACCATATCTACCGGGTAGAAAGCCAATTTTTCAAAGGCAATGTCCTTACGAACGATTGGCCCACGAGCACGAACGGCTATGCAAGGGCGATAAAAGAGAACATACCCGGCATCGCCGCCATCACCCGAATCAATTGGCACAACTCTGAACGGGTGGTGAAATACAACAATTTAAAATTCCGGGAAGAACATGTTTGCTTTGCCGACAGTAATTTTTTGACTTTTTTTTCATACCCTCTGATAAAAGGAGACGCTGCTACCGCATTAAGTCGAACCCACTCGATCGTCATTTC
>DASYSV010000064.1:0-3761 GCA_036010185.1 Puia sp. | reverse complement strand
GGCCGTGGAAAAATCCACTGCAAAGATCGAAGTGATCCTCCACCCGCTGGATAAATGGCGGCTGTATTCGCAATTCCAGAACGGCAAAGCCGTAGGAGGATTTATCCAATACGTTCGGATCTTCGGCCTCGTAGGTTTGCTGGTGCTGGTGATCGCGTGCATCAACTTCGTAAATTTAGCTACTGCACGGTCCGAGCGACGGGCAAGGGAAGTGGGTCTTCGCAAGGCCATCGGTTCGGCGCGCATGGACCTGATCGTGCAGTTCCTGATAGAATCGCTGGCTATTGCATTTGTTGCCTTCCTATTCTCATTATTGCTAGTTCAGATGGCCTTACCCGGGTTCAATCGCCTGGCTCAAACGCGTATTGACCTACCTTATTCCAGCCCGGTATTCTGGGCGGTCATGACCGGCTATGTGCTGCTTACGGGATTGCTCGCGGGTATCCGGCCGGCCTTTTATTTTTCTTCTTTCCAGCCGGTGAAGATCCTGCGGGGGGTGATGCAGGCCGGGACCATGGCCTCTTTGTCCAGGAAGATGCTGGTGGTCGTCCAGTTTGCCTGTTCTTTTGCCTTGATCACGGGTACCCTCATCATCTACCACCAGATCAAGTATGGCAAGGACAGGCCGACAGGCTATGATCCCAGTGGATTATTGGAAGTGGATATGACCCACGATCTGCAAAAGAACTATAAGCCTCTGAAGAATGAACTGCTGCAGGACAGACTGGTCGAATCCATCTCGACAGCCAGTAATACGCCCGACGGCTTTTCTGCCTCCTTGGCCGTAACGGGATGGCCGGGCCAGAAGGCGGGCGAATCACTCGAGATGCCTATCACCGGTGCTTCCATGGAGTACTTCCGGACGGTCGGGATGAAGATGAAAGCCGGGAGGGAATTTAACAGTAATGCGGATAGTACGAATATTATCCTGAATGAAGCCGCGGTCAAACGGTTGCGTCTGGTCGATCCGCTGAATAGCCTGATCACCATGGAAGACAGCTCGAAACATCTGCGCGTGATCGGCGTTGTCGGGGACGCCGTAATGCTATCCCCTTTCCAGGCGGCTATCCCAAGTATCTTCACCTATAATCCCAATTGGGCGAACAATATACTGTTGCGATTGCCGTCATCCGCGAATATTCATGAGAGTGTCGCGAGACTTACAGCCGTGTTCAACAAATACAACCCTTCCTCGCCGATGATGCTCCATTTTGCCGATGAAAATTATGCGCACAAATTCGACGCGGAGACTATGTTGGGTACCCTGGCCGCGTTGTTTGCCGGACTGGCGATCCTCATCTCTTGTCTGGGCCTGTTCGGATTGTCCGCTTATGTGGCGGAGCAGCGTAACAGGGAGATCGGCATCCGGAAAATCGTGGGAGCATCGGTGTGGCAGATATGGAGGCTGTTGTCTACCAACTTCATCCTGCTCGTGGGGATCGGGTGTTTGGTTGCGATACCGGTGGCTTATTATCTGCTCAGTGGCTGGCTGGACCAATATGATTACCGGATCAGTATCGGTCCGGGCGTTTTCCTGTTGGCGACCGGGATAGCCATTCTCATCGCCGTCGGGACGGTTAGCTTCCAGGTGGTGAGGGCGGCGAGGGCCAATCCCGTGAAATCGTTGCGGCGCGAATGAGTGGGGGGCGGAGGCGCGGTTGGGGGATCAGGGTTGGGGTGGAGTGGACGTATTGAGCCGCCGCCGTCGTTTTGCCTGTTCTTTTTGTTGTTGTTTCCATTGCTGGTAAAGCGCTTTTTGGTCATCGGTAAGCATGGCATCGATCTGCCGGTCGGCCTGTTGCATGATCCCGCGGCGGGTGTGGGCTTCCGTGCGGTGGTTGCCGGAGGGATTGTTTCGGGCACTGTCCATGGCCACGTCCCGGTTGATGAGGATCACCTGGAGCTGGAGCACCTGGTCGGGGGTGAGGCGGAGCTTCTTTTCGAGATTTTTGACCTGCCGTGCGGCTTGTTGGGCGGGTGGGAGTTTGAATTGTGCGGATTGCTGCAGGGATGAGTCGGGGATCTGGGCGTGGATCGATAAACAGAAGCCAAGACCAATGCCGGCCAGCAGGAGAGATCGCATCATTTGTAGTAAATTTGTTATGTGACTCGGGAGGGGATGGAAGGTTTAATACCCGATGGAATTAAACCTTTGGGGGATGGGGGCATCTAAAAAAAGGGATGGGGGCGTCTAAAAAAGGGATGGGGGCGTCTAACAAAAAATTACAACAATGAAAGCGGTGATCGGGTTTTTCGGGCTTGCGCTCGTCGGGATGATCGGGTTTGGCTGGGTGCGGGTAGAGCGGCAGGCGGGACCGGGTATGAGGGGTGCGAGCCTCGTGGGGTCGGGTATGCCGGGCGCGAGACTGGAGGGACCGGGTATGAGGGGTGCGAGACTGGAGGGACCGGGATACCGATTTCCCTGGGAGCAGGCGGGATTGACGGAACGGCAGGCGGCGGCGCACCTGGTCAGCCGTCTTACTTATGGCGCTACACCGGGAGAGATCGATGCGGTCGTGCGAATGGGATTGGAGAAATGGTTCCAGCAGCAGCTGGAGGCGCAGGTGCCGGATGATTCGCTGGACTCGGTGCTGAGCCGTTATGATGCGCTGGGGCTAAGTAATAATGAGGTCGTCGAGACGTATCCGCGCAACGGGCAGGTGTTGCGGATGGCCGTCCGGGACGGAGTGATCGATAAGGACTCGGTAAAGACGGATAAAAAAGAGTATCGCGAGATTTTGAAGAATTATATGGAGCAGAAAGGATTGAGGCGTCAGCAGGAGTTGTTCCGGCAGTTCTTTTGTCAGAACATTCTTCGGGCCGCCTATTCGAACGATCAGCTGCAGGAAGTGATGACGGATTTTTGGTTCAACCATTTTAATGTTTCCATTACAAAGAATGATTGTGCGGAGTTCATCCCTGCTTATGAGCGGGATGTGATCCGGCCGAATGCGCTGGGGCGATTCAATGAATTGTTGCTGGAGACGGCGAAGTCGCCGGCGATGTTGTATTACCTGGATAATTTCAGCAGTAGTGCGCCCGTGGATGGACGGGATTCGATGCGGGGGCTCCGGGCGGAGGGTCGCGGCCGGTCCGAAGGGGGGCGGGATTCGGGACGGGTGCAGGCGGGAGCCGGACAGGCGCGGCGCGCGCGGGGCATCAATGAGAACTATGCGCGGGAGGTCATGGAGCTTCATACTTTGGGGGTGGACGGAGGGTATACGCAACAGGATGTGACGCAGGCGGCGAGGGTATTGACGGGTTGGGGTATCTATCCGATGGGAGATGTTGCGAAAGGCGCGGCCGCGAATATGAATCGATTCAGCGCCGAACAGATCGCCCGCCGTGGTTTTGTCCATGACGGAGATTTCTTTTTTAATGCCAATCGTCACGACAAAGGCGAGAAGGTCGTATTGGGACATGTATTTCCTGCCGGCGGAGGATATGAAGAAGGCGTGCAATTGCTGGAGATGCTGGCGCATCATCCGTCGACAGCCCGGTTCATCAGCCGGAAGCTCGCGGTGCATTTTGTCAGTGACGATCCCCCGCAATCGCTGATCGATAAGATGGCAAAGACCTTTTTGTCGAAGAATGGGGATATACGCCAGGTATTGATCACGATGGTCACGTCTCCGGAGTTCTGGTCGCCCGACGCGCTCCGCGAAAAAACGAAATCGCCGTTCGAGCTGGCTATCGGCGCGATACGGGGGATGCATGCCACTATCTATCAGCCCATGCAACTCTACAATTGGGTGGCGAAG
>DASYSV010000056.1:0-7845 GCA_036010185.1 Puia sp. | reverse complement strand
AGACGATGATCAGGATAAAAGCATCCATGACCGGGATGAACCCGAAATTCTCGAGGACCCCGTGCAGAACAAAAAAGATGGAAAGCAAGGGAACGAAAAGAGGGACCCGTTTCAGTGTTTCCAACATATAGGGAATCGTTTCTTCGGAGGGATCAGACAACCGGCGTTTTCACTCTGGACAATACCTTCCGGACGGCGGCAACGATCTTCGTTCCTTTTTCTTCTGTCTGCTGCTCGGTCCACAAGAGCCCGATGGCAGTAGAAATGCAACGGCTCATGACCCGGTCGCTGGCGGCAAAGGACGTCTGGTTCAATGCCAGCAGACCCTGTTTCTGCGATTCGGACAGCGGGTTCAGGGTAGTTGCGTTTCGAAGATGGTCCCATTTACGGATATAGTGCCAGCTGTTGTCATACCAGTAAAAGTTGCCTGCCAGTATGCCCTGCTGACGCAGCTCGGCGACGACTTCGCGGGTGATCTCTTCAGTCGGCAGGAACCAGCTCAGGAAACTGCAGATATCGCCATCGGGATCGGGTATGCTGCGGAAACCGATCTCCGGCACTTCGGAGAGGATGGCTTGCAACCGGCTATGCGTCTTCCGTTGCATCGCAATGAATTTGTCCAGCTTGCGCACCTGCGCCAGACCCACGGCGGCGTGCAGTTCGGAGATACGGAAGTTATAGCCGATGAAAGGATGAAGATCGGCACCGCGGTCGACGCCTTTATGATCATGTCCATGATCCGAGTAGCCGTCCAGTTTGGTATATAGCGATTCGTCATTGGTAACGACGGCGCCCCCTTCGGCACAGGTGACGATCTTGACAAAATCGAAAGAGAATGTTCCGGCGTCGCCGATCGTGCCCAGCGCGCGACCTTTATAACGGCCTCCGAAACTCTGACAAGCGTCTTCCAGGAGGATCAGCTTATGTTCCTTGCAGACATTGCGCAGGGCATCGAGATCGGCCATGGCGCCACACATATGTACAGGCATGATACATTTGGTACGAGGCGTAATGGCACGGCGAACGGCAGCAGGATCGAGAGTGAGGGTTTCGTCTACGTCTACCAGCACGGGTATTGCGCCCACACTTAGAACGCATTCAAAGCTGGCCACGAAAGTAAAAGTGGGCATGATCACCTCGTCGCCGGCACCGATACCGAGCGCGGCAAAGGCCGTCGTCAAAGCCGCCGTACCGCTGCTGACCAATTGTGTATACCGGCTACCCAATTTTTCACCGATGGCGGTTTCCAGCTCCTTCGCCTTCCAGATGCCTTTACGTGGGCCGTCGAATCCATATCTCATGAGGATCCCGGTTTCCAATACATCATTGACTTCCTTTCTTTCTTCAGGGCCGAATAGTTCAAAGCCGGGCATAGTATAATGATTTAGTGTCCAAAGTTAGAGAAAACCAGCGGAACAGGCAGACTTTCCACATTGGTCCGGCTGATGGCTGTCGCGAAATAATAATGTACCGCACCCTTTTGTTCGGCCGGTCCGGGATGGATGGTGAATCCCGCGACGGGATCATAGGGGATGAAATCGAAAATGCGGGAACTGTCGATATCAATGTTTGCCGAATCGGATTGATAGATGGCGTATCCCCGCAACGAATCGCCGGGCTCGCCTTTCGAAAGCCACGCGGTAGCGGAGAGTCCTTTCGGATCGTATTCTATGTGGGCGGTCGGCGCCTGCGGCTTGATCGAGTCGATCCAGGACATGGGCGGTATCAGGGCAGGATAGTCGTAATAGTTGTTCCGCAGGCTGTCGCTCCATCCGAGAAGATCGTCTTCCAAAGATCTGCTGCTGAAATAGACTGCCCCCTGGACCGTCGGATAGCTCCGGAGCGCCTGAACCTGCCGCGGAAGCAGGGTCGGATCGCGCCAGGCCGCATTGGAGCCTGCGCGGTAAACACCCAGACCGATGTAACATTGTCTGCCATAGCTGTGATGTGCCCACCATTCGAGCAGCGGACCATAGGGCGCATGGGGTTGCGTGAACTCGAAATAGATCTGAGGTACGACATAATCGATCCAGCCCTGTTTCAGCCAAAGCAGGATATTCGCATATAAGTTGTCGTAATCGGTAACGCCGCCATGCGTGTCGCTGCCTTCCGGGTCTTTATTGCTGTTGCGCCAGATGGCAAAAGGGCTGATGCCGAATTTGACCCACGACTTTTCTTCCTTAATGGCCTTGCCGACACGCAGGATGACGGAATCCACATTGCTGCGTCGCCAGTCACCCTTCGACATGCCGTTGCCGTATTCGGCATAGCTGGGCTGGTCGGGAAAATCTTTTCCCCGCGGGCCTCCCTCGACGATATCGTACGGATAGAAATAGTCGTCCATATGGATCGCGTCGATGTCATAGCGATGCACGATATCACGGACGACATTCGTGACATAGGCCTGCACCGCCTTGTTGCCGGGGTCGAAATAAAGCGTATTCTCGAACCGCACGAACCAATCCGGATGCTGCCGGGTGACATGGTCGGCGGCGACGGACGATTTCCCGATGGTCTTAACGGCCCTGTAAGGATTGATCCAGGCATGGAACTCCATCCCCCGCCGGTGAGTCTCCTCGATCATGAATTGCAAGGGATCGTAATAAGGAGAAGGGGCCTGACCCTGGACGCCGGTGAGCCATTCGCTCCAGGGCTCATAGGGAGAAGGATAGAAGGCGTCGGCTGCCGGCCGTATCTGGACGACCACCGCATTGAAGCCATTGCGTTTGTGCAGATCGAGCAGACGCGTGAATTCTACTTTCTGGCTGTCGACCGGAAGGCCCTTTTTGGAAGGCCAGTCGATGTTCTCCACAGAGGCTACCCAGACGGCTCGGAATTCATATTTGGGTCGCGTCGGAACGGTCTCATTTTTCGGCGCCATCGCCGCTGTGACGGGTGAAGTGGCGCTGTCGGTCTGACTGAACGTTCTGCCGGGAAGGAGCACGATTAAAACAGCGATGAGCAATGCCGGAGCGATCTTGAATGCCATGATCCGATAAAATTAACGAAAAACCTCATCGCAACTCCTTGCGCATCTGCTGTACCAGCCTAAAAATTGTATAAATATGGTGCGCTTCGTGCAGGAGAAAGAACTCCGTCCACCGGACGACGTTCATTTTTCCGAATGCGGGATGCACGCCCGTCCGGGAAAGCTCGGTTTCGCTCATGCCTTGCAGTTTGAGGACCAGATCTGCGCGACGGGTGTCGATATAGTCGAGCAAAGAATGCAGCGGTAATTCCAGATCGATGGAGAATTGAGGATCGTCGTCCGCCGTATAGCGGGTAAATGCAGGCAGGTCCCCATTCAGTATCCTGTCGAGACGAAGCAGAAAAATTGGTTGATAGCTGGCGAGATGAACGATATTCTCGAAGACGCTCCATTTAGAGGGGTCTACGCGTTGTTTCAGCTGCTGTTCGGAGAAATCTTCGATGAGCTCGCGGATGGTCCGATGCTGGTATTCCAGCCGGGTCCAGGCGGATGGTGATAGAGGCATATGATCGGTTTAGGTAATCTCCCTGTGGCGCATGCCCGCCGGCATCTTCGCACTCCTAATCTTCCCAGACCTTCGTCCCCTCGCTGCAGTTGGCGCAGATGTCAATATTCTTCCTGCTTTGCAGTACCCGGCGACGAAACTCCACATAACGGTCGTCATGCCAGATCTCTTTGAACGGCTTACCCTTCAGATCGCCCAGCGTGTGTTGCGCGTCTTTATCGAAACAGCACGGGACCACGAGGCCGTCCCAGGTGATCACGGTCGTATGCCAGAGACGCCAGCAATGGTTCTCCAGCCCATTTTTAAAGACATATTCTCCATTGGCATCCTTCCGATACCGGCTGTATTTTTCCTGCCGTGGGATCAGGCCGTTGGGGTCCTTTTGGTAGTCATATACCTGCGCCGTCTTGAAACGCACCTGATCCACGCCGATCTCCTTGGCAAGACGCCGGATATCGTCGAGCTGATGTTCGTTGGGCCGCACTACGAGGAACTGGAAAAAGACAAAGGGCTTCCGGCTCTTCAATTCTTTTTTCCATTTGACAATGTTCCTGGCACCTTCCAGGACCTTATCCAATCTGCCTCCGACCCGGTATTGTTCGTAGACATCCTGTGTCGTACCGTCTATGGAGATGATGAGGCGGTCGAGTCCGCTCTCTACGGTCTTTCTGGCGTTGCGGTCGTTGAGATAATGTGCGTTCGTAGAAGTGGCGGTATAGATGCCCCTGGAGGACGCATATGTGACCATATCCAGGAAAGATGGGTTAAGATAGGGCTCACCCTGAAAATAAAAGACGAGGTAGAGCAGGTGGTCGGAGAGCTGATCGATCGTCTGCCGGAAAAAATCATCCCCGAGCATGCCGGTGGGGCGGGTGAAAGCGCGCAATCCGCTGGGACACTCGGGACAGCGGAGATTACAGGACGTTGTAGGTTCGAAGGATAATGAAATGGGATAGCCCCATTGAACGGCTTTTTTGGTCCACTTGCTGACATAGTAGCTGCTTAGGACCTTTATCCCGTTGATCATCCGCCGCGGCGTGAGCTTCCTGAGAAAATTAATGGTATCGTACCTGTTAAGATCGGGCATGGAAGTATAAAAATACTAATTATGTTTGTAGGAACCTATGCCAACAAGATTGAAGAAAACCTCTTTATGGAAGCTCGTATTGGTCACTATGGCCGCCGCCGTGCTGGTTATGCTTGGATTCACCGCATATGACTGGTGGCTGGAGAGAAGAGCCCATTTTGTCCGGTATGCCGCATTCGGTATCGATATTCCCGTCAATTATACCATCCATGGCATCGACGTCTCGAAATACCAGAACATTATCGACTGGGGTTCCGTAAAGGGCATGAAGGTCGGCGACGTACAGATGAGCTTTGCTTTCATCAAGGCGACGGAGGGCCTGGATAATGAAGACGCCTATTTCAAGCGCAACTGGAAAAAGGTGAAGGATGCCGGTCTGGCCAGGGGAGCCTATCATTTTTTCCTGGCTACCAAGAGCGGGAAGGCGCAGGCCGAGAATTTCATCAATTCCGTTGAGCTGGCGCCGGGCGATCTGCCTCCCGTGCTGGATATCGAACAAACCTATGGAATACCGTCCGAAAAGATGCGCGAACGGGCAAAGGAATGGCTTACGACCGTCCAGGACTATTATCATGTTCAGCCGATCATCTATACCAATGTGGATTTCTACAAACAATACCTCAAGGATGATTTTGACGGGTACCCGTTGTGGGTAGCTCACTATCTCAGGCAGGAAAGACCCAATATCTACCGGACCTGGGCCTTCTGGCAACACAGCGAATCGGGGCGTGTCAACGGCATCCTTACAAGAGTGGATTTCGACGTGTTCAATGGGGACAGTTCGGAATTCAGAAGATTGCTGATCAATTAGGGCCGGCCAGGGCTGGGGGGCATCAATCCTCATCCATTTCGCGAAGCATCGCGTCGAGTTTTTCAATATGGCGTCCATACAGTTTGCTCGCATACCACTTATTGAGGTGTAACAGCCCGAAGGCGAAGGGTGTCAATATCGCCAGCAGGAAGGGCGGCTCGAACCACCAGTGGATAGGCATCGACTTCAGCTGCATCGCATACCGGATCGTGCAACAGGCCACCACCATAGCGATCAGGATGACCAGTGTACCCGACCAGATATAGAACCGGATATACTTCCGCAGTGCCTTTACCTGTCCTGCAAGGTTGGACCGCACCTCACAGGTGACGCATTGCATCTTTATCAGCAGCCGGTCTTTCCGATAAAAATATACGGCATAAAAACACAGGACGACAAAGAGGAATAGCGAGATGAGCGACAACCGGCCGGCGAACAGGACCAGGTAGGCGATAATGGTAGGAATATAGGTAATGACCATGAGGAGGGCTTCGACGCGAAGATTACGACGCATACGGGCAATGGGGCCGCGCGATTTCATTTGGAGCAGCCAGGCCAGATGTTCGGGATCGGTCACCGGGGCCAGGGTCTCCTGTTCCTTCCAGATCGTTTTCAGGTTATCTAATTCCATAAGCGGCCTCCTTCGTCATTTTACGTAATTTTTCCTTGATCCGATTCATTTTAACCCTCAGATTGTTTTGTGAAATACCCAGGATCTCTTCCATTTCCTGGTAGCTTTTGTCTTCCAGGTAGAGCATGGTAAGCGCTTTTTCCACTTCGGTGAGCCGATCGATGGCGGCATATAATTGCTGTAGCTGTTCTTCCTTGTCGTTGACATATTGCATATCCTGCATAGGAATGGATAACTGGTCGGGATCGAAGGACGGCCCGACCCGCCGCTGTTTGCGCAGATCGGATATGGCGGTATTCAGCGCGATGCGGTATAGCCAGGTGCTGAAACGGGCGTCTCCCCGGAATCCGGGGTACGATCGCCAAAGCTGAATGACGATCTCCTGGAACAGATCCTGGCGGTCGGGTTCCGTAGCGCCATACATCCTGCATATCTTATAGAGTATGCTTCGGTTGGCGTTCACCAGGCTGATAAAAACTTCCTGTCGGTCTTGATTGGACAAAACGAGGGTTTAAACAATAATACTATTTGTCGGTGACCCGCGAAAAATATTACATTCGCCCTCATGAAGAAGCTGTATCATCTTTCCTCCTGCACCACCTGCCAGCGGATATTGAAAGAGACCGGGGCCGCGCAAAAGGGCTTTGTCCTCCAGGATATCAAGACCCAGCCGATCACGCCGGCGCAACTGGACGAAATGAAGGAAAAGGCGGGTTCCTACGAGGCGCTGTTCAGCCGTCGTGCGCTGAAATACAAGGAGCTGGGGTTAAAAGACCAAAAGCTGACCGAGGCCGATTACCGCCGGCTGATCCTGGAAGAATATACTTTCCTGAAACGCCCTGTTGTCGTGGCCGGAAAACGGCTTTTCGCAGGGAGTGAGAAGGCGACGGTGGCGGCTCTGAAAGTACTAATTGACCGGTAAGGCTTTCATTCCAAAGATGCCCTGCTGCTGGACGACGCGTACGTTCACCAGCCCGCGGATCCCGGCATAATCGCGTGCACTGCTGAAAATATAGGCTTCCGGCTGCTCGACGATCTTTTCCCGTACTGGATTCTCATGGATATGCGCAATGCGGTCGAGCAGATAACGCGGCTGCTGACAGTCGATGCGCAGCGGGCTGCTGCAGTTCTGCCATAAAAGGAATTTCTCGATCCGTCTGAGCGGCTTGCCATAATCCTCGAAACGCTGCATCATCCAATCGCGGCGGAAATCCATCTCCATTTCTATCGTTTTCAGAATGATCGGAGTCGTATGTTTTTTGAAATCCCGCTCGAAATAAGCCAGTGCGGAGGCTTCCCGCGTCCGTACGATGAGGTGGAGATGGCTGGTCATCAGGCACCAGGAATAAACGACGAGACCCTGCGTCCCGATGAAATAGTTCAGGGAGTCTGCGATCACCTGTTTATAAGCCGGGCGGGTGAAAACATCTATTTTGTCTACTGTATTAAGCGTCAGAAAGTAGGAAGAGTCAATGGGAATGATGGGCTTGTCGTGTGAAAGCATAACCTCTTATTTTGGTGGCAAAATAATACAGACGAATGAGCACGGTTATTCGGGGTGGGAATGCTTTTAAAGTTACAACAATCCGGGAGATTGGTTTGCCAACTTTCCCTTATTTTTTACCCATATCGCCAATTTCTCAATTGGCGGGGAGATGGCTGATCAGACCGGACCTTGTAGATAATTTTACCCGCTGCCCCGGGAAGGCGCTGCAGTAAATATAATGGCGCGGATCATCGACCCATCTGGCCTTCATCAGCCGCTCGATGGGTGATGGAATGGGCTTGTCCTTCTTGACGATCTTTTCCAGATCGACAGGCT
>DASYSV010000037.1:0-2996 GCA_036010185.1 Puia sp. | reverse complement strand
TGATGGCCACCGGTTGGTTCACCTTTATCCGCGAGACGGTCTCTTCAAAGGAGCTGTTGCGACGGCTGGAAGGACATCCCGGTCTTGGCGCCGATATGCAACGCGGTTTGGTCATCAATGCCTTTATCCCACTCGTTTTCGCGTATGGCTGGTTGAGAGATGAGCCCGCATCCCGGGAAAAGGCGTTGCGCTGGCTACGGGAATTGCGTCCCGAAAAGAATATCATACTCTCCCGGTGGAAGCTTCTGGGCATGACACCCCGGAATGCCGGCGATTCACAGGCGCTTCTGCAGTTAAAAAAGGAATATTGCGATACCCGCCGATGCCTGGAGTGCGCGATCGGCAGGGCCCTGATCAATGGGCCGGGGCAGCCACCGCGCTGTTCCAGTTGAACTCAACCTTCACTTCCATGTCGGGATGCAAGCTATAGATGACCGGACAGGTATTCGCCGTCCTTTCCAGGATCACCCGTTGTTTTTCATCTACCGTCAGCCCGGCGGGGAACTCGAATACGATATGGATGCCGGCGATCCGCCTGGGATCGGGTTTCATGATCTTTTGAACAGACAGCTTCATGCCCCGGAGATCGACCTGCATATCGCGGGACTTGATCCCCATGGTCGTGGCCATACAGGCCCCAAGGGCAGTGGCGACCAGATCGGTAGGAGAGAATCTCTCCCCCTTTCCCTGGTTATCGGTAGGCGCATCTGTCTGTATTTCGGTGCCGGATTGCAGGTGCCGGGCAACCGTTCGTAAATCCCCTTCGTAAATTACTGTGGACGTCATTGTGCAACAAATTTTGCATAAATTTACGCCAGTTAATTTAAATCATCGTCAGTGAAGAAACTAAAGCCCCTCAGGCACATCCTTCTTACCGCATTGGCTTCGACCCTGATCCTGCAGCTGGTGGCCCAGAACAATCCCGACAGCGCGGCTATGATGTCCAAGATGAACAAGCAGAACGCCAAGCGGCAGCGGATGAACAATATGCTCCGCATGGAGGAGGAAGGCGATCTCATCTTCAATAAACACAGCATCTTCGGTATCCGGCTGGCGACGGACGGCTATGGCATCTCCTATGAGAAAGGCAAATTCAAGACGCCCAGCAAAACCATCCTGTATGAATTCGAGCTCAATGAAAAACACGATCCGAAAGAGCATCATATCTCGGCAACCTCCGATGGCATCAATTTTTCCTCGGTGGTTCCCTACAAACTGAATAACCTATACGAATTCAAGATGGCCATCGGTCAGCAGCACCTCCTCGGTGGGAAGGGCAACAAAAATGGCGTCGCCGTGACCTATCTCTATGCAGGCGGCGTCACCATCGGTCTGCTGAAACCCTATCTGCTCGATATCCAGAACCAGATCACCGGCGCCACGACAAGAAAGACATTCGCCCAAATGGCGACCGATACGACAGAAGGCGATTATATCACCGGGGCATCCGGTTTTACCGTGGGCTGGGATAAGCTCTCCATCAAACCCGGCATCAACGCCAAACAGGCATTACGATTCGACTACGGGCGTCTGAATCAGACGATCACGGCTATCGAATGCGGTCTGACGGAAGAATATTATTTCAGCAAGATCCCTCTCGTCTACCTGGTCAAAGAACATGCGTTCTTCTTCAATGCCTATGTGAGCATCCTCTTCGGCAGTCGAAAATGAGTTACTTTTGTTAAATGGATAATTTTGGCAATAGCCCGGAGGCGCAATCTAAAATACAGAAGCCCAATTGGTTACGCGTAAAGTTGCCGATAGGCGAGAACTATAAGCATGTCCGCGGTCTCGTAGACACCCATAAACTGCACACCATCTGTGAAAGCGGTAATTGCCCGAATATGGGGGAATGCTGGGGAGAAGGCACGGCTACTTTTATGATCCTTGGAAACGTTTGTACACGGAGCTGCGGCTTCTGCGCCGTCGCCACCGGCAGGCCCGATCCCGTAGACTGGGATGAACCGCAGCGGGTAGCCGAAGCCATTCATCTCATGAAGGTGAAACATGCCGTGATCACCTCCGTCGATCGCGACGAGCTGAAGGATGGCGGCAGCATCATATGGCAAAATACCATCCGGGCCGTGAAGGCCCTCAATCCCGGCACCACGCTGGAGACGCTGATCCCCGATTTCAAGGCGGAAAAAGACAATATCGCCCGAATCATCGAGGCCGCTCCGGAGGTCGTCTCGCATAATATCGAGACGGTCGAGCGGCTCACGAGACAGGTCCGCATCCAGGCCAAATACTGGCGGAGCATGGAAACGCTGGCCGTGCTGAAGGAGGGAGGTATGCGCACGAAGAGTGGGATCATGCTCGGTTTGGGCGAAAGAAAAGAGGAGGTCATTCAGACCATGACGGACCTGCGCAACAGCGGCGTCGATGTGATCACACTGGGCCAGTATCTCCAACCTACCAAACAACATTTGCCGGTGGTCAGGTTCGTCCATCCCGATGAATTTGCCGAACTCCGCGAGATCGGCTATAATCTTGGACTCGACTATGTAGAAAGTGGTCCCCTTGTACGATCCTCCTATCATTCCGAACGGCACGTTATCCCAGGCTATGGAAGGACGAAATGGCTGAAGGAGAAGGAAGCCTCAGAGTCGTAAAAATGTCCGCCCCGATGCTACGACCCATTGCCATCTATCTTTTGCTGCAGCTATCGACCGGTTATGCTCCGGCACAACTGCATTGGAAACGGATCGATTCGGCATACGGTCCCCTTCCTTCTTCGATGCACGTCTACCGGTCAGCCGACAGCCTCGACGGTTTTCCTTCGATTGCCTATTACGTCACCGCGCGGCTTAAGGACCGACGATTGCAGTTTACCACTGCAACGGGGCAGGGCAAACGATTTACCCCCGATCAGTATTATCAGTTGGAGCAGTCGCCTTACCTGGTCGTGAACTGCGCCTATTTCTCGGGGAACCAAAACCTAAGCCTCGTGGTACAGGACGGCCGGATGCTGGCATATAACGTCACATCGCTTCGCG
>DASYSV010000026.1:0-5473 GCA_036010185.1 Puia sp. | reverse complement strand
CATTATGCATACCCTTCTAAATTTCCGGTAGAGATACTCGATGTTATCCGCGAAAGGGAAAATATCTGTAATTATCTCGATATCCCGTTCCAGCATGCGAGCGACAATATGCTGAAGGCCATGCGCAGACAAGTGACGAAGTCCGAGACGGCGGACCTGATCAGGACGATCCGGGAAAAAGTTCCGGGCATTTGTTTACGTACGACACTGATCGCGGGTTTTCCCGGTGAGACGGAAGAAGACGTCGAAGAGCTGAAGGCATTTCTCCGCGAACAACGGTTCGACCGGGTGGGCATCTTCCAGTATTCGCACGAAGAAGGCACCTCCGCGTATGGATTGGAGGATTCGATACCCGCTGAAGAAAAACAACGACGGGCACAGGAGGTCATGGAAGTGCAGCAGGAGATCTCCTTTGAGAAGAACCAGGAGAAGATCGGGCGTGTGTTCCGAACCCTGATCGATAAAAAAGAGGCGGGTCGTTATCTGGGGCGCACGGAATTCGATTCTGTAGAAGTGGATAATGAAGTGATCGTCCATAGTGCCGGGAAACTGCCGATAGGGGAATTCGTCAATGTGCGGATCACTAAGGCCTATGATTACGATCTCGAGGGGGAAGTGGTGGTCCCTGATGCAGAGGGGAAGTGAAGGCGGGGGAAGTGGCGATGCTAAGTTAAAATCTGCATAGAACAGATTAATCGGCGCCGACTGACAAAGAGGTCAAACCGGTACATTTGTCGAAAATTTGGTTACATGAGAATAAATTGGAATGGAGTCTTTCCGGCTCTTACTACGAAGTTCGATGCCCATGAGGAGCTCGATCTTCCGATGTTCGGCCATAATCTGGCCGCGCAGATCGATGCCGGAGTGAACGGAGTGATCATCGGGGGGTCGCTGGGTGAGGCCAGCACGCTGACGTTGGGTGAAAAGGAAAAGCTGGTCCGCTACGCGGTGCAATCGGCAACAAACCGGATCCCGGTCCTGTTGAATATTGCCGAGGGTTCGACACGGGAAGCAGTGGCGCAGGCACAAATGGGAGAGAAATGGGGGGCGCGCGGTCTGATGGTCCTTCCGCCCATGCGGTATAAGAGCGACAAACGCGAGACCGTCGCTTTTTTCAAAACCATCGCATCTTCTACCGGATTGCCGATCATGATCTACAACAACCCGGTCGATTATAAAATAGAAGTGACCCTGGACATGTTCGAAGAGCTGATCGATCTGCCCAATATCCAGGCAGTGAAGGAGTCGACGCGGGACGTAACCAATGTCACGCGTCTGATCAACCGTTTTGGAGACAGGCTGAACATCCTGTGCGGCGTGGATACCATCGCACTTGAAGAGCTGCTGATGGGCGCCGTAGGTTGGGTTGGCGGCCTGGTCTGTGCCTTCCCGGCCGAGACAGTGGCTATCTACCGCCTGGCGAAAGCGGGACGGATCTCGGAGGCCCGCGAGATCCATCGGTGGTTCCTGCCCTTGCTGGAGCTTGATATCCATGCCAAACTGGTACAGTATATCAAACTGGCCGAAGCTGCCACCGGGTTGGGCACCGAATATGTGCGCGCACCGCGTTTGCCGCTGGTGGGTACGGAACGGGAACAGGTGTTGCAGGTGATCCATGAAGGGGTGGCCAACCGTCCACTGTTGACGGATCTAGTAATGACAGCCTAAAACTTTGCAATATGAAATTTCAAGATGCAACCGTACAGGAAATAGACGCGATCATGCAGGAAGCCTGGAATGCCTTTTTAGTCTTCCGGCGGACCCTGCCGAAACAGCGCGCCGATCTGATGCGGGCTATTGCCCGTGAACTGGAAGCGACCGGTGACGGTCTCATCCAGACTGCGATGCGGGAAACCAATCTCCCCGAGACAAGGCTGCGTAACGAACGGGCGCGTACGATGTTCCAGCTGACCAGCTATGCCGAAGCCTGCGAAGCAGGACACTGGCTGGAGGCGCGGATCGATACGCAGGAGAAAGCCGACCCCGATGTGCGGAAGCTGCAGGTGGCGGTCGGACCGGTGGTCGTATTCGGCGCGAGTAATTTCCCATTTGCCTATTCCACGGCCGGTGGCGACACCGCGTCGGCACTGGCGGCAGGATGTCCCGTCGTCGTCAAGGCTCATCCGGCACATGCGGAAACCTCCGGGCTGGTGGCGGAGGCGATCGCCCGGGCCGTTGCGGCTGCGGGCCTTCCCAAAGGTGTTTTCGGACATGTCCATGGCGCCGGCTTCGAAACCGGCAAGGCCCTGGTAACGCATACCCATACCCGCGCAGTAGGCTTTACCGGATCGTTCGCAGGCGGCAAGGCGCTGTTCGACTGGGCCAACCAACGACCGGTGCCTATACCCGTATTTGCGGAAATGGGCTCGATAAATCCCGTCTTCCTGCTCCCGGGAAAATTAAAGAATTTTGCGCGCGAGCTGGCGGGTCAACTGGCAGGTTCCATTACCCTCGGTACCGGGCAATTTTGCACCAACCCGGGTCTCATACTCGGCGTCGAAGGAGAAGATCTCGATCTTTTTATCGAAGAGCTGGGAGTCGCGATCGAAAAAACGACTCCGGGTACGATGCTGCATCCCGGGATCGCCAGGGCCTATTCGGAAAAACGCGGTACCGCGCTTTCGCAGGCCAATGTCAATACTGTGGCCATTGCCGCCACGGAACCACAGGCAAATCAGGGCGTGCCTACGGTAGCTTCCGCTACCGCGGAAGCGTTCTTCAAAAATCCCATCCTTCACCAGGAAGTCTTCGGCCCCTATTCGCTGATCATCCAGTGCAAGAATATGGACGAGCTGGAAAAGGCCGCGCGTCATCTCGAAGGACAGCTGACCGTTTCCCTGATGGCTACCGATGACGATCTTTCCCGACACGCATCGCTGGTCACGGCTGCCCAGGATATCGCAGGCCGGTTGATCCTGAACGGCGTCCCCACGGGCGTCAGGGTAGCTTTAGCCATGCAGCACGGGGGACCTTTCCCAGCCACTACCGACAGCCGTTTTGGCGCCGTCGGAGCGGACGGTATCAAACGCTGGGTGCGGCCGCTGTGCTATCAGAGCTGGTCGGACGCGGCGCTGCCGGAGGCCTTGCAAAACAGCAACCCGCTGGGCATCTGGAGAACCATTAACAACAACCTGACGACAGACGCTGTCAAATAGTATGAAGAAGACCTTTTTCTGTATCGATGCCCATACCTGCGGTAATCCCGTCCGTCTGGTCGCCGGCGGCGGCCCCGTACTCGAAGGCAGTAACATGAGCGAAAAGCGCCAGCATTTTCTAAAGGAA
The DNA here is from genome assembly GCA_036010185.1 of Puia sp. Classification (GTDB taxonomy): domain Bacteria; phylum Bacteroidota; class Bacteroidia; order Chitinophagales; family Chitinophagaceae; genus Puia. The sequence goes on along the minus strand of DASYSV010000026.1, from coordinate 2,191 downwards.
TTCGACTGGATCCGCAAAGGACTGATGTTCGAGCCGAGAGGACACGATATGATGAGCGGCAGCATCCTGTATCCGCCTCATGACCCTCAGAACGACGTCGCCGTACTTTTCATCGAGACCAGCGGTTGTCTCCCGATGTGCGGACATGGTACCATCGGAACGATCACCATCGCGCTCGAAGAAGGGTTGATCCAGCCGAAAAAGCCCGGTCATATCCGTATGGAGGCGCCTGCCGGTCTGGTATCGATCAGATACAAACAGGAAGGCAGGAAGGTCAGTTCGGTCAAACTGACGAATGTCCCCGCCTATCTTGCCGCAGAAAATATCACCGTCGAATGTCCCGATCTGGGACCGTTGAAGATGGACGTCGCCTATGGCGGGAACTTCTATGCGATAGTCGACCCACAGGAAAATTTCAGGGGACTCGAAGACTATTCCGCCGACCAGCTCATCGGCTGGAGCCGCGTGTTGCGTCAGCGGATCAATGCGCAGCATACCTTCGTGCACCCGGAGAATCCTACGATCCACACCTGTACGCATATCCTTTGGACGGGCAAGACCATCGATCCCGGCGCGACCGCGCGCAATGCCGTTTTTTACGGGGATAAGGCCATCGACCGGAGCCCTTGCGGGACCGGCACCTCGGCGCGGATGGCGCAATGGTTCGCAAAAGGGCGTCTGAAAGAAGGAGATATCTTCGTCCATGAAAGCATCATCGGATCGAAATTTACGGGCCGGGTGGAAAAAGCCGTTACGGTTGCCGGCAAACCGGCCATTATCCCCAGCATCGAAGGCTGGGCCAAGATCTACGGGTACAACACGATAACCATCGACCCGGAAGACGATCCTTATGCCTACGGATTCCAGGTGCTGTAGCTCGTCCTGAACAAAGACGCCATTTCTCTGTTGTGCACGAATGTCTGTCCTACCGGACGAGCCGCCCGTGGCGGTTCAATGCCGTTTGGATAAATTCCTCCGGGAGCGCTGTTTTTATCCTCCGGAGATAATATATTCGCCAACCATCCGCACAATCATGGACTGGGTATCAACGCAATTACCATATCAGCAGACCGGCTATTTTTCCCGCATCATCACGGATTACCTGGAACAGGCCGGCGAATTGTCTTCCTTTTATGCTCATCCCGTCAGCCCTGAGGGCTTCCGCGCCGCTATCGGGGCGAGACGACAGTCTCCCGTCGACCGAAAAGCGTTGGTGGATGCATTGACAGAACAATATGCCGGAGCAGAGCCAGCGCCGAAAGTGTCGGACAATATCACCCGGCTGGGTGACGACAACACCTTTACCGTGTGCACCGCCCATCAGCCGGCTATCTTTAGCGGTCACCTTTATTTTATCTATAAGATCCTTCACACCATTCGTCTCGCCGAATGGCTTCGTGAACAGCATCCCGACAAACATTTCGTGCCCGTCTTTTTCATGGGCAGCGAGGATGCCGATCTGGACGAGCTGGGCCATATCTATCTCGGCGAGGAGAAGCTGGTCTGGGAGACGAAACAAACGGGAGCAGTGGGCCGTATGAACACCAAAGGTCTCGACCAGCTGGTCTATCGCATCGAAGGCGAACTGTCGGTACAACCTTATGGCGGGCAGCTTATACAGCTGATCAAACGCGCCTATCTCGAAAGCCCCGATATCCAGACGGCGACCTTCCGGCTGCTACACCAGCTGTTCGGGGAATATGGATTGGTCGTGCTCATCGCGGACAAGGCGGTATTCAAACGACAGATGATCTCCATTTTCGAGGACGACCTTTTTCTTCAGGGGCCTTCCGGCATCGTAGACAAGACCATCGCGCGACTAAGCGAACAGTATAAAGTTCAGGCCAATCCGAGACCCATCAATCTCTTTTATCTGAAGGGCGATATGCGCAACCGGATCGAGCGGGTGGGAGAGATGTTCGCAGTCGTGGATTCCCCGCTACGCTTCAACGAACAGGAGTTGCGTGAAGAGCTTAACCGTTATCCCGAACGCTTTAGCCCCAATGTCATCCTGCGCGGTCTGTTCCAGGAGACCATCCTTCCCAACTTAGCCTTTATCGGGGGAGGTGGCGAGACCGCGTACTGGCTCGAGCTGAAAGACCTGTTCGATCACTATCGGATGCCGTTCCCTGTGCTGGTGTTGCGAAACTCATTTTTGCTGGTTCAAAAGGCGTGGATGCTCCGGCTGGAG
>DASYSV010000012.1:0-7550 GCA_036010185.1 Puia sp. | reverse complement strand
ATACCGACGCGACTGGTGATCCTCGGCTGATCGTGGTTACCCATTACCCAGTTGGGCCAGTCCCCATCGGGCAGAGCGGCCTCATATTCATCGATGCTTGCGGCTATCAGACGCGAGTCCCATGGCAGACTGATGAGCATGAAATTGAACGGCAGGTGCGCCTCCTTGTCATGCGAGCCGTAATAGGCCACGAGACGATGCACGGGCAGGTATATTTCGGCGATCATCAGCCGCTGATCATATTCATCCAGCACCTTGCGCATCCGGGCGACGATGCCATGCATCTCCGGCTGATCGGTCGAATAGACAGGCAATAACTGCTCATACGTACCCATCCATTCCTTATAATCGGGGTTCCGGGGATTATCGCGCCATTGGAGGTCCTTGACCATATGCCACATGGCATCCACCCTGAAACCGTCCACGCCTTTATCGAGCCAGAAACGCATCACCTGGTGCATCGCCTTTTCCACTTCGGGATTACGCCAGTTGAGATCGGGCTGTTTGACGAGAAATGCGTGATAATAATATTGCTTCGTCTTCTCATCCCATTCCCAGGCGCTGCCGCCGAAAACGCTGAGCCAATTGTTCGGCGGACTGCCGTCGGGCTTGGCATCCTTCCAAATATACCAGTCGCGTTTGGGATTGTCCCTCGAAGACCTGGATTCGAAGAACCAGGGATGTTCGTCCGAACTATGGTTCGGCACCAGATCGAGGATCAATTTCATTCCCGCATCATGTGCCAGCCGCAGCAGCTCGTCAAAATCCGCCATCGAGCCGAACACCGGCCAGATACCGGTATAATCGGAGATATCGTAACCGAAATCGGCCATCGGGGAGGGATAGACCGGTGATAGCCAGATTGCTTTGATCCCCAGCCATTTCAGATAATCCAATCGGTCGATAATTCCGCGCAGATCGCCTATCCCGTCTCCATTGCTGTCCTGGTAGGACCGTGGGTACACCTGATAAATGATCCCATCCTGCCACCAGAGGTATTGTTTTTGATTGTCCGGCATAATAAATGTGCCCAATGCAACACCAATGCCACCGCTGGTGGAAAGAGGCCGTCGTGTACCAGGTATATCCGCGCAGTTTCCAGGATAGCAACGGCGACGGCATCGGTGATCTTCCGGGTATCCTTACGCGTCTCGACTATATTGTCTCGCTGGGCGTCGATGCCGTCTGGATCAATCCTGTTTGTCTGTCCGCCGGCAAGGATGTGGGGTACGATATCATCGATTTCCGCCAGGTGCAGCCGGAATATGGGACCATGGAAGACATGGACCGCCTTATCGCCGCTGTACACTGTAAAGGTCTTCGGCTCATCATGGATATGGTGCTCAATCATACCAGCAACCGGCATGAGTGGTTCCAACAGGCCAGCAGCTCGCGTGACAATCCCTACTACGGTTACTATATCTGGTGGCCTGTCGAAAACGGCCAACCGCCCGCCCGTTGCGGTTTCTTCGATCCGTCCGGCAGCGCCTGGACCTACAATGCGCCTACCCGATCCTGGTACCTGCATTACTTCGCCCCGGAGCAGCCCGATCTCAACTGGGATCTTCCGGAAGTACGTTCCAGGCTTTATGATATCCTCCGGTTCTGGCTCGAAAAAGGTATCGACGGTCTTCGCTTCGATGCGCTGACCTATATCTCCAAAGACCAGTCTTTTCCCGCGATAACCCCCGGTATCCTGAAAGAAAAATATAACGGCGACTGGGGACATTATTACGCGGCGGGGCCGCATCTCCATGAATATTTGCGGGAAATGCACCGCGAAGTGCTCGCACCCTACAATGTTCTGTCTATTGCGGAAGCGGCTGGTGTCGGTGCGGATGAGGCACTATCCTTCGTAGCTGAAGACCGGAAGGAGATCGATCTGCTGTATCCGTTCGAGGCCATCGGCATCGGATACCTGCCGGACTCGTTCAAGACCCCCGACCCGGCAGGGTATAGCCGAGGGGCCTGGAAGGAGGTATATAGCAGGTGGTCGAAAGTCTTCGACACGGAAGGCTGGGGCGCGCTGTATCTCGGCAATCACGACCAACCTCGAATGGTCTCGCGTTGGGGCGAGGATAAGGACCCCTTCCGCCAACCATCTTCCAAACTGTTGTTCACCTTTTTGCTGACCATGCGCGGCACACCCTTTTTATACAACGGTGATGAATTCGGCATGACCAATATCCGGTTCACCTCGATCGAAGATTACCAGGACGTCGAAACGCACGGACGTTTTGAACAGCTCCAAAAAGACGGGGGAGATACCGCCGCCTTTCTAACCGATCAGCAGCTGGCCGGCCGGGATAACGGCCGCACCCCGATGCAATGGAGCGACGCGCCGGGCGCCGGATTCACCACCGGTGATCCGTGGTTGAAGATCAATCCCGATCACACACGCATAAACCGTGAGTCGGAAGAAAAGGACCCTTCCTCGGTACTTCATTTCGTTCGCATGCTGATACGCCTGCGCCGATCGCACCCAGCGCTGGTGTATGGAGACTATACCCTGATGTCCGGGAACGACAGTCCGGTTCATGCTTATATGCGCTCGCATCGGGGATGCGTCCTTGCCATACTGTTGAACCTCTCTTCGGAAAAACAGTTTTTCGCCAGTATCCTGTCCGCGCCTTCCCAGGGCGATATCCTGGTCGATAATTACCCCGGGTTTCAATGGTCGCGCGAGGGTATCCTTCTCCAGCCCTGGCAGGCTCTCGTCTTCGCCTGCGGAACCCCGTCAAAAGCTTGATTTTATGTCATATTTGTACTAAATTGCCATGCTTGCTAAAATCCCGGTAGTCGTATTCTCACTATTTCACCCGGCCATCCGCATATGCCGGTTATCCCTTACCGTTAGTAATAGCCCTCTGTCCCCTGCGATTCGACTGTGGAATGACGATTTAAATACAAAAAGGATACTATGCCACAAAGGCCCTCTCCTCATTTAAAGATCGCTTCGGATCCCGAAGAACCTCATCCGTCGCCTCCTGTCGTCGCAATGATCATTCCGGCAGGTGATGCTTCGGTTTTCGAAACGTTCTTTCGCCAGTTGCCTGTTTCATTAGGGATCAGCTACCTGATCATGGAAGATCATGGATCTTGGGGAGGACGCCGTGCGGACGACGGGGCGGAAAGCCTCGCAGCACTGCTGGAAAGGACGACGCTCCTGCCATTGCGTATGCCCGTGCAGGATGGCTTGCTTGAAAAAGATTGTATATATCTGCTTCCTCCGGGAAGCGCGATCCAACTGGTCAGGGGAAGGCTTATTTTCCAGGGGCCCGTCGCGGATGGCGGGATTGATTACCTCCCCGATCTGTTCCTGGCATCCGTCGGCGCCGGATGCCCCGGACGCTGTGCAGCCGTCCTGCTTCCCGATATGGCCGCCCGTGTCCTGCCGGGTCTTCGGGTGGTCAGGGACGAAGGAGGTTTTACAATAGTGCTGGATGAACAGGATCCATTTCTGTCGCCTCACCCGGCGTACAGGGCGGTCGATCTGTTCCTGACGGCCCCGCTCGCCGCATCCTGGCTGGGTGGACTGGTCGAATATTCCCAACCGCCGGAGGACCATTGTGGACCACGCACGGAGGTTGACTTGAGCTCCGTCTACCCGCTGTTGCTGCATCGATCAGGCTGTGATTATGCACGATATCGCCGGGAAGATGTCGTCCGGCGCATTCATCGAAGAATGGCGATCCGCGGGATGGTATGCCCCAACGCGTATACTACCGTGCTTCAGACCGAGGAAGAGGAGTTGATGCACCTCGAGGACGAATTGCAATCTGCCCTCAGCGGTTTCGTCATCGATGCCGGCCTGGAAACAGCGCTGAGCGTGTCCGTGTTACCGAGATTGCTCGATTCCGCACAACGAACCGCGCCGTTGCGCGTCTGGCTGCCGCATTGTACAGGCGGCCATCAGGCCTATTCCATCGCTATGGTCATCATGGAATACCTGGAAGCCTGCCAATCGAACCTGGCCGTCCGGTTATTCGTCACCTCTTTTGACAACAATGCCGTCGTGAAGGCGAGAAAAGGTATTTTCACCAATGAGGAAATGCACTATGTCACGCGCAACCGGCGGAAGAAATTCTTTATAAAAAAAGACAAGGATTGGCAGGTGGTCAAATCCCTTCGGGAGAAATGTATCTTCGCCTCGCACAACCTGCTGAAGGACTCTCCGTTCTCTTATATGGACGTCGTCATCGAATCCGGCTCGCTCATCGGCTTTGGCTCCGGGGATTGCGCCAGAGCATTCCGGCTTTTTCACTATGCGCTTACCCCGGACGGTTACTTCATCGCAAATGTGCTTCACCCGCATGGCATTCCCGCAGAACTGTATATCGCTTCGCAAGGATATCACGGAGTATACCTAAAAGCGGACGTCCGGGTGAACCTGTGGCAGGACGACCAGGGACCCGCAAACATGGCGGACTCCGGAGAACTGGAGGCTGATAAGCTGTTGCTTTCCGGCTATGTGCCGGCATCCTTCCTCGTAGATGAGCAATTCAGGGTTATCCGGTATTACGGCAATACCGAACCCTATCTCCGCGCCTGCCGGGAGAGATCGTCGCGCTCCCTGTTCCGAATCGTAAAGGACGAGCTGGTATTCGAGCTCAATGATCTGATCGACTTGACCGACAAAGAAGGACGGGCCATTACCCGGAAGGGCATCCAGTTGGGCGAAGATTCGAATAGCAAAGAAGTATCCGTTGAAATGGTGCCGCTCCGTTCGTTCGGCGTTAACCGGAAATTGGTGATCATCCGCGAGATAGCTCGGCGACGGGAGGCTGAACCTTCCCGCGAAGACGGGTCGGACGGGGTGTCGTCTCTCAAAGGCCTCCGGAGACAATCGATAGAAAAGGAAATACAGGAGATGCGGGGTCTTTTGCTGGTCGCGGACCGGGATGCCACAAGGCAGCAGTCCGGACTCCAGCGGGCCAATAAAGACCTGCAGGCTTCGAACGAAGAGTTCCGGAGCCTCAATAAAGAGTTGCAGGAATTGAACGGCGAGCTGAATGAAATGTACGGAGAAATGCAGACAAAGTATAAAGAATTGAATGTCTTGAACGAAGGTCTTCGCACGCAAATTCGGGAGATCCATTCGGTCGCCGATGCTGCGATGGCGATCGTTGCGAGCTTCAGCCGGTCGATCGTCGTTTTGCGAGATGACCTGCGGATCCATACCGTAAACCGGGCCTTTCTGCATCTGTTCGACCTGGCATCGCACGAGGCGGTCGGCCAGTATCTGACCCGGCTGGGTCCGGACCTGTTTAGAAAGGACAGTATCCGGTTCCGCTTGCAGCACGTACTGAAAGACCAACTGGGAGCGGAATTCGAGCTCAGGTACGATACCCGTGACGGCAAAGAAAAGCTCCTCCATTTCAGCGCCACCCGGATGGCCGGACTGCCCGGTCTTCGAACCGGCATCCTTTTGTCCATTGACGACGTCACCGAACAACGGGACCTCCAACGCTTCAAAGACAACCTCATTGGCCTCGCCAGCCACGAGCTGAGGACACCGGCTACCAGTATCCGGGCCTATTCCGAGATGCTTTCGCAGGAGCTGACAGACAACGGCGATAAGAGATCCGCCTTCCTTGTCGGAAAGCTGAACAGTCAGGTCGATCGCCTGGCCGGGTTGACCAGGGATCTGCTGGATGTCAGCCGGATCACAAGAGGCAGGATCGTTATAGACGAAGTACCTTTCGATCTCAACACTTTGATCACCGAGATCGCCGAAGCGACACAAACGACGAGCTCCGTCCCCATTTTCGTCGACCCGTTGCCGTCATCGCCGCCTTTGCAGGGAGACAGGGAGAGGATAGGGCGTGTCCTTGGAAATCTTCTTTCGAACGCCGCAAAATATTCCGATCATGCCGGACAGATCGCGATCCGTACCGTCGTGACACAAGAGCATGTCCGCCTTTCGATCTGCGTACCGGGTTCCAGCATGCCGGTCGACCAGATGAAAAAGATATTCGACCAGGAGTATATCTCCGGCGACGGTTCCTCCGATCAGCTTCCCAGCACTAGCCTGGGGCTCTATGTTTCTTCCGAGATCGTTCGTAAACATGGCGGTGCGATCAGCCTCACCAGCGAAAAAGGCAAGGGCTCGGTCTTTTCGGTCGTCCTGCCCTTCGACAAACGACGGATCGCCGGGCTTTCGGCGGTATAGCCCGGGCTGTGGCGACTGTTCCCCATGCGCATCGGGATCCTCATCCTTCGCCGTCGTTTAGGAGACTGGAAATGAAGTAACTTAGTCTCATGAAGGAGATCAGGACCATCGTCGCCGCATGGCAAACCATCGACTTTCAAACGACCCGGGCGGCGCTTGCCACCGTCGTACGGATAGAAGGCTCTTCCTATCGCAGGGCGGGCGCCCGTATGCTGGTCCTCGACAACGGCACCTACCTGGGCGGTATCAGCGGTGGCTGTCTGGAAGGAGATGCCCTCCGGCGTGCCCAAAAGGGCATCGCCCTGAATCGTCCATCCGTGATCACCTATGATACGACCCGCGACGATGATTATCAGATCGGCGTCGGTCTGGGTTGCCAGGGAATCATCGACGTGCTTTTCACCCCGTTGCAAGCGGATGATCCGGACTGCCCGCTTCGTATCCTTGCCGGCCTCACCGGTATCCGTCAGCCTTCGGTCGTCGTGACGGTCACGGGAACCCCCGACCCGGAATTGCTGGGGAAAACATATCTCTATACCGATGACGTTTCTTTCGAGGAGATACTGCCCATGGGCGAGCCTGGGCCGAAGGTACTGGCCGAGATCCGGCATGCGCAGGCGGAACGTCTTTCGCGCAGCGTCGTTTATGACGACCTCCATCTCTTCATCGAGATCATCCTTCCCGCCATCCATGTGGTTGCCTATGGCGGCAGCTATGATATGAGGACATTACTTCGTCAAATCCGTGAGCTGGGCTGGGACTCGACCGTCGTCCTTCAGACGGCCCGGATCGAAAAGACCCTCGTGGAGGCGGCTACGACCGTCCTCGACAGCAAGGAACCCGACGCTGCCCTCATCGATGAATATACCGCCGTCCTGCTGATGTCGCACGACTATAGGACTGACATGCTCAACCTGCAGCGGGTGCTGCCTACCTGCGTAACCTATATCGGGATGCTCGGACCGCGGAAACGCGCGGACCGGTTATTCGAGGCCCTGACCGAAGCCGGCTGCCCGCTGGGAGAAGAAGACCTTCGGCGCATATACGCGCCCGCCGGACTGGACATCGGCGCCGCCACACCTGAGGAGATCGCTCTTTCCATATTGGCCGAGATAAGAAGTCATTTCTCGCGACGGCTGGGTATGTCGCTTCGTCTCCGAAAGGGGTCTATATATGGTTGACGGTATCGCCGACCAGCTCTATCAGCCGATCCGCATTGTTCAGTGCGTCGCCGATGGTATTATTGAAATAGACATATACCTCTTTCCCCTGGTTGAGCCAGGCGATGATCCTGTCCGAATCGTGGCTCAGCCTGTCATCAGGGTAGCTGCCCGTATAATCTCCCACCGGGCCATGATACCGCATATAAATAAAAGAA
>DASYSV010000607.1:0-6024 GCA_036010185.1 Puia sp. | reverse complement strand
CTGTAACCTCACCCTTCGTTAATGTCATTAATTCCTTTTCCAGCTGGTTCGCTAATACATAGTGTTGTTTACTTTTCTCCTCTGCAATTAAGGATTGTACAATCTTTTTAAAGAAGACGATATCCCCAGCACCTCCGGCTTTTACCAATTTAATTAATAAGTCTGAGCGCGCCATCAATTTAGATTATGCTTAGTATATAAAAAGTACTTAAAATTGCTGAGAATGGCTAAATATAACAAATACCAATTTAATAACAAGATCACTTGCTCTTTTACTCATTTTGGGGTCAGCCGAAAATTTATCAGTTCAATTGTAAATGCCTTGTCGATGCCTAAAAACGAATCATGCAAGATATTTTTGCTTTGTGGTAGGCTGGAATGTCCACCTATGGTTGGCAATAATATCCGCGCCCATTCCGTAACAGAATGATAGCAAAGAGTGGCGGCGACTACTTATTTGATGCTAAGGATTGAATATTGTAAATTTAACCTGAAAAACAGCTCTTTGCTTCACTGCCACAAGTTACTGGCAAATTACTGGCAAAAACGAAAAAGGCCGGAAAACCGGCCTTCTAAACGATTGATATCTAGCTCCCCCTGTTGGACTTGAACCAACGACCCTCTGATTAACAGTCAGATGCTCTAACCAACTGAGCTAAGGAGGAATATGTTCCCGGACGGCGATCCGGCCGGCCCCAAAAGGGGTTGCAAAAATAGGGAAAATCCCCTTCTAAAAAGCTGGTGGCCACAAAAAAATCCCGTATGGCTAAAACAACTTAAACCTTGCCTCTTCGACCCCCACATACACCCCATCTTCACGAACCTCCACCGGATAGGTCTTCAACTTATACCCTTCGCCGTTGGAATCATGCCCCGTCTTGAGATTGAACCGCAGCTGGTGGATCGTACAGACGACCCGGCAGGCGCCATCGATATATCCGTCGAGCATTGCGCCACCCGCATGGGGACAGGTCGCGGCAAAGCCATACCATTCCCCATTGAACTGCCCCACGCAAATCTCCTTTCCCTCTACTGATACCTCCGCGATGCCGCCGGCATTACATTGAATGGCATCGACAGAATCCGCGACCTTATGCCAATTGAATTTTTTGAGAAGGCTCATAGGCTCATCAGTAATTGAATTCGGATTTATACGGATACCGGACGCGATACAATTCTCTGACCTTCTCCAGGATCGTCCGTCGCAATTCATCGATATTACGGCGCTCGGTGGCTGAAATAAAGACACAATGCCCATTCGTCTCATGCTCCCAGCGCTCGCGGAGCTCATTCATGATCTCACGCTTGACCCCCTCCTCCAGCCAGGCATCAAAGGTCAGTTCCTCATACCGGTCGATCTTATTGAAAACGACCAGGATGGGCTTTTCGAAAGCATTCAGCTCCTGGAGCGTCTTGTTGACGACACCCAGCTGCTCTTCATAGCCGGGATGCGAGACATCCACGACATGCAAAAGGATATCCGCTTCGCGCACCTCATCGAGGGTGCTTTTGAAGCTTTCGACCAGGTGATGCGGCAATTTGCGGATGAAACCGACAGTGTCGCTCAGCAGGAACGGCGTATTCTCGAAAACCACCTTTCGCGTCGTGGTGTCGAGCGTGGCAAAAAGCTTGTTTTCGGCAAAGACCTCGCTTTTACTCAGCAGATTCATCAGGGTAGATTTTCCGACATTGGTGTATCCCACCAGCGCCACCCGGATGAATTCTCCCCTGTCCTTGCGTTGGGTGAAGGCCTGTTTATCGATCTCCTGCAGCCGGCGGCGCAACAATGCGATCTTATCCTTAACGATACGCCGGTCCGTCTCTATTTCCGTCTCCCCCGGACCACGGGTACCGATACCGCCGCCCAAACGTTCGAGGTGTTTCCACATCCCGCGAAGTCGTGGTAGAAGATATTGATACTGAGCTAGCTCCACTTGCAGCTTGGCTTGAGCCGTTTTGGCCCGGGCGGCGAAAATGTCGAGGATCAGATCCGATCGGTCGATCGTTTTCGTGTCCAGCGCTTTTTCGATATTCGAGATCTGGGAGCCCGATAGTTCATCGTCGAAGATAACGACCTCGATATCCTTGAGGGCGATGTAGTTCTTTATCTCCTCCAGCTTCCCTTTTCCGACAAAGGTCTTGCTGTCGGGATGCAGGAGTTTCTGGGTAAATCGTTTCAATGTCACCGCCCCGGCTGTCTCGGCTAAAAAAGCCAGCTCATCCAGGTATTCCTGTGACTGCTCCTCCGTTTGGGTCTTATGCACCAAGCCGACCAGGACCGCTCTTTCCGCCTTTTGAATGCTGTTTTTCTTCTCTATCAATGCTTTCTGACAATTTGGACGGCAAAGGTACGTCGGATTGGCCGGAGTTGTGCAAACTGCGTAGGAGGCGCCAAAAGAAGGATCATGGCTTCAGGCCCGGAGTTCCGCGTCCCGGCGCCCTACCTTACAGTCCGCTGAGGACAATCCCGAAAGAGAAGGGAAAAACCTGCTGTCCGGCCGTAGGCTTGATCAGACTATTGACCTGCAACTGGCCGAAGACGCCGATGACCCCTTTGTTGATCCTGACTGTGCCCGCCAGCTTTGGCGTATTGAAGAATTGCTTGCCGTATTCTTTCTCCGTGATATTTCCGATGGTTTGGCCGACGCTATTGACTGCATCCACACCCTTGGTATAGGCGTTCACCATCAACCCGATCTTGGCGCCGAGGGCAAATTTCCAACTCTTGTCCATGTGTTCCGGGTCGAGCGCAAACCGCAATTCGACAGGGATCTCGAGGTAGACGGTCGTAAGCTTAAACCGTTTGAAGTGATTACCTCCCCCGGTTTGGGTAAACGCCAGCGTCTGGTTATTATAGGCTGCTACCTGCGGATAGGTATTATCGAAATAGATATTGCTGCTACCGATGCCAAGACCGGCGGCAACGCTGAACCGGGCGTCCGTTTTGAACGGCCAGTCGTACATGAAGTAAAAGTTGACGCTATGATTGAACCCCTTGATATTGACGCTATCCGGTGTCGAGAGCCAGTTATCGTAACCCAGCTCGAACATGAAATGGTCGGCGGACCTTTTGGAGAGGTTGACCTTACTCCAATCTCTTCCGTTTTTGCCTGGAGTGGGGGCGGGAGCAGGGGCAGGTGTTTGTTGGGGGATTACGGTGTCTTTTGCGGGAGGCGGATTCTGAGGGTATTTGCTATGCTTCTTTTGGGCGAACGCAGCAGTTGTGACTAAGAAAACTATAGCGGTTAAGAAATATTTCTTCATAAATGCACTTATGGATGTTGTTCTTTTCGTTCTGGTTGACAAATGTATTCTCCTTGGGGTTAATAAAAGGTTAAAGAAGCCCTGGCCTGCTTTTTAGACAGGCCGCAAGATATTACTTATCCTTCACAATATATGTGCGGAAGATGCGCCATCTGGAAAAATAGCGCATCTTCCGCAAAGCGCTAATGTCTGGCCTTCGGCCGTCGGTCCTCCGGCCCGACAATTACCGAATCCAAACCGTAAAAATGCGCATAGGCGGTATCGCCAACTGCTGCTCCGTCATACACGACCAGCAGCGTTGGTTTTTGAAGCAACCATTCGCGGGCAGTGGCGCTGATCCCGTGCGGGAAGAACCGATCGATCTTCTCTGTCAATGCGGCATCGTAAGAGGGAACGATGGCCACATGCCGGTGCCCGGCGGCGGCTGTCTTCAAAACCTGATCCCTATCGGCCACGACCGCGTGATACAGATATCCGGAACCCACGCTGCGCCACGCCTCGGCATAGTTGACGCTGGTCGTCAGAAAGGCAACGAGCAAGGCCAGCTGTACCAAAGGGGATGGCTTCGGGAGAATGGCCGTCGTCCACCGGGCGCCGGTATGGATGCCCGCCAAAAATAATAGCGCCAGGAAACAAAAGGCGGTCATGTCACCAAGATTGTTCAATGCCCGTGGAGGTATCGACCCCCGCGAGGCCAAAAGAAAAGCCGCAAGCGCCAAACAGACGATCGATATCAGCGCTACGACCCCCGGAAGAAACACATTCCTTGTCCGGAAAATGGTCAATGGGCCCTCCTTCAATTGCGGAGAAACCGCGATACCGCCGAGAAAGATCGCGAAAGCGCATCCCCAGAAAAGCGGTTCTTTGAGGATATAGAACAACACTTCTATCGTTCGGAAGCCTATGACCGGCAGGATACTGAAAAAACCGGTACGGGCATTCATCAGGCTGTGTCGATAATTCATGACCCCCGAAGTAAAGAAGATGACCAACCCCATCCCGATAGCGATCGCCAGACCCAACCATAGCCAGCGATCGATGCGCCGCCGATACATATAAAAGAAGCCTGCCAATGCTGCCAGGAATAGCGGCAGGAACACCGCCATGATCTCATTGCATCCTACGAGCAAAACGACCAGCAGAAGGAACAGTAGATCTACGGGCGCAAAGGAGCGGTGGAGGCTGATCCTTCGAAGGATCGTCCTCACCAACAGCAGGAACAGGATGAATGCCGTCTGATAAACCAACGTCGAGCTAAGCCAGTAAAAACCGGTCGCGATATCCACCTGAACATATAGAAAAAGGACAAACAAAACAGCGGAAGCCTTCCATACCCCACCACGACCCAAAAAACCAGCCGGCAGAAGTGGCCGCAGCGACCGCAACATATTCCCGATGGCGATCCATGTAAATGCGAAATAGCACAGCGTAGGCAGGAAAGGAGATCGGGCAGGCAGATCGAGGGCGATAAAGCTGCCGGTGATAAAACTGGTGGTATAACGACCAGCCCAGGTGAGATAGAGTTCATGCTGGGCACCCCAAAACCCCTGCGCCCGGAAAAGATCATAAAAATAATAGTCATCCATCGCCATGCTATCGAGAAAAGCCAGGATGACGAAAGGAAGGAGGCAGACCGCCACTGCCGGCCAAAAGAATTTTGATCGAAGCGTAAATAAATTGGTCATCAGCTGGTTATGTGTTCAATGGTCCTAAAAGTAGGCAAAATATTGGGCGGCTTTTATTAATTTCGCGGAGAAAATTAAACTCGATGGAATCCGCCCGGAAGCAAAAATTGGCAGGATGGGGTAATTACCCCGTAGCTGAATCATTTACATTGAATCCCAGAAGCTCTGAGGACGCGAGGGACGATCTGAAGATGGGTTCGCTCATCGCGCGTGGTCTCGGCCGTAGCTATGCCGACCAGGCGATCAACGAGAACAACTATGTCGCTGTCGTTACGAAACTCAACCATTTTTTGGATTGGAATGAGCAGGAAGGCATTCTCGAATGCGAGGCCGGCGTCAGTCTCGAGGAGATCATATCTGTATTCGGTCCGAAGGGATGGCTGCCGATGATCTGCCCGGGAACGAAATTCGTTACCATCGGAGGAGCGATCGCCAACGATATCCATGGTAAGGCGCATCATATCGACGGATCGTTCGTCAATTGCGTACTATCTTTTTCGATCCTGCTGGCGGATGGGTCGGTCGTCGAAGCCTCGCGGACAGAAAATACCGATCTTTTCTGGGGGAATTTCGGGGGACTGGGATTGCTGGGCGTGATCCTCAGGGCCCGTATCAGGCTGAGGAAGATAGAAACAACCTATTTCAAGCAGAAATCCATGGTGATCAAAAACCTGGATCATATGCTGGAGGCGCTGGAACAATACGATCACGATTACAATTATTCCGTCGCATGGATAGACGCGCTGGCCAAAGGCAGCAAGCTTGGTAGCGGCGTTCTCACCCTGGGCAACTCGGCCAAATTAAGCGAATTGCCGGACAAGCTTAGGGCAAGGCCGTTGGCCACGCATAAAGCCGGAAAGCTGAAGGTGCCATTTTTCCTGCCTTCCTTTGCACTCAATGGTATCAGCGTCCGGCTGTTGAACAGGGTCATCGCCTTCGTTCAAAACTCCCCGAAGGAATTCGTGCACTATGAGAAATTCTTTTTCCCGCTGGATGCCATCAACGACTGGAACAAGGGTTATGGCAAACGAGGGTTCATACAATATCAATTCGTGATCCCGGAAGACCAGGGCAA
>DASYSV010000595.1:0-4243 GCA_036010185.1 Puia sp. | reverse complement strand
GCAGCAGCTGGTCGAGCTATACAGGGCAGGCAAGACGGTGGAGGATATCCTAAGGACGGACCTTCAGGCGGATTATGAGCAGAATGCGAGCGAGCGTTTATTTCCGAATGTGGATGGTATTAAATTCCTGAATCATGACGGTGGTTGCGGTGGAACGAGGGCGGATGCACAGGCCTTATGCGGGTTGCTGGCGGGCTATATTACGCATCCGAATGTCGCGGGGGCTACTGTATTAAGCCTCGGTTGTCAAAATGCGCAGGTTTCCATACTCGAGGAGGAGATCAGGAAGCGAAGCCCCGAATTTTCGAAACCGATGTATATCCTCGAGCAGCAAAAGATAGGTACCGAATCGGCATTCCTTTCGGAAGCCATAAAACAAACTTTCGCGGGGCTTATCCTTGCCAATCAGCAGGAGCGCCGACCCGCGCCTTTGAGTAAGCTCTGTATCGGATTGGAATGCGGCGGATCGGATGGTTTCTCGGGAATATCGGCCAACCCGGCGATCGGTTATACATCCGATCTGCTGGTAGCGATGGGTGGCTCGGTGATTCTGTCCGAATTCCCGGAATTGTGCGGTGTAGAACAGAACCTCAGCGATCGTTGTATGGATGTTCCTACGGCCGAAAGGTTCTCGCATTTGATGCGCACCTATAATGACCGCGCCAAAGCGGTGGGATCGGGTTTCGATATGAATCCATCGCCGGGCAATATACGCGACGGTCTCATCACCGACGCCATCAAATCCGCCGGAGCCGCCAAGAAAGGGGGCACGTCACCGGTGTCCGACGTTCTCGATTATCCCGAGAAAGTGTCTAAACCCGGTCTCAATCTGTTGTGCACGCCGGGTAATGACGTTGAATCGACCACTGCGGAAGTCGGGTCGGGGGCCAATATCGTATTGTTCACGACCGGGCTCGGCACGCCTACCGGTAACCCGATAGCCCCTGTTGTGAAGATTGCGAGCAATACCGCGCTTTTCGATAGGATGCGGGATATCATCGATATCAATACAGGCACGATCATCGAGGGGAATGAGACGATCAAAGAGGCCGGCGAGCGCATCCTCGAATATGTTATTGGTGTCGCCAGCGGCGAGACGCAGGTGGCTGCGGTGAGACACGTGCAGGATGATTTTATCCCGTGGAAACGCGGGGTGTCGCTGTAGGCATGCGTCGCGTGGGCCGGCCCAAGGCCGGCTAGGCGATTTTCCTGTAATTTTTTATCGCCCAGGCATTGAGGAACAGCCCGATGACCAGCATCCAGACCAGCTCATAACGGATGTCGCCGAACCCGCTGCCCTTCAGCACTACCATTCGCATGATCCTGATAAAATGGCTGGGCGGGAATGTAGCCACGATGGCCTGCGCCCAGGCCGGCATGCTGTCGACTGCCGTGAATACCCCGCTCATCATATTGAAGATGTTGATGAAGAAGAAGGCCAGCGACATGGCCTGCATCTGCGTGCCGGAATAGGTGGCGATCAGCAGTCCCAGCCCAAGCATGGACAGGAGATAGACGATCAGCGAACCGTACAGGACCCAGAGATTGCCCAGGGGAACGACTCCATAAAGCGCCCAGCCGACCAGCAGCCCCATCGTGAAAAGGATGATACCGAGCACCAGGAAAGGGATCATTTTCCCGGTGATGAAGATGTATTTTTTGATGGGTGTCACATTGATCTGCTCGATGGTGCCGCTTTCTTTTTCCTGGACGATATTGAAAGCCGTCTGCATGGCCACCATCGCTGTGACGAGCGTCACGAGGATGGCAGGGACCATATAGAGAGGGAATTTCAGGAAAGGATTGTACCAGTTGGAAGAGGCCACCGACACCTGCGGAGGGTCTTCCTGAACGGGCTCCACGGTCTTCATATCGACGCGTAGATCGTCGTTGAAATCGGTGATGATACTGCGCAGATAGGCGCCTCCCAGGTTGCCTTTGGTGCCGTCGATGGAATTGATGGCGATATACAGCTGGTTGGCATTTTCGCGTACCAGGTCGCGTTCGAAATGCGCGGGGATCTGTAAGGCCAGATCGGCCTTGTCCTGCTCGACCATACGAAGCGCCTCGGGATAGGAGGCGGTGTAACCGGAAAGATGGAAGTATCCGGAAGAGGTGATCTTGGCGATGAGACGGCGCGAGGACGGCGAATGGTCGTTGTCCGCCACCACGATGTGAATATTTTTTACGGTATAGTCGGCCGCCATCGGGAGCAGGATCAGCTGGATCAGCGGGGCCAGCAGCAGGGTGCGGACCAGCTGTCGGTTGCGAAGCAATTGGCGGAACTCTTTTTCGAGTAAGAAGCGTAAGGTCCTCATTGCAATCTGATTTTAAAGTTGCGAAGACTGATGGTGAACAGGAAGACGCACATGCCTGCCAGGATGAGGGTCTCCTTCCAGATGGCGCCGAAACCGAGGCCC
Source organism: Puia sp. (assembly GCA_036010185.1). GTDB lineage: Bacteria > Bacteroidota > Bacteroidia > Chitinophagales > Chitinophagaceae > Puia. The sequence goes on along the minus strand of DASYSV010000595.1, from coordinate 1,823 downwards.
TTCAGCATGACGCGTTTGATGATGATAAAATACCATCGGGACGGGACAAGGTTCGAGAGTACCTGCAGGACTACCGGCATATTCTCGATCGGGAACAGGAATCCGGTGAGCAGCATGGTCGGCAGCATCATGCCCATCATCGAGCCCATCATCGCGGTCTGTTGGGTCTTGGCGCCGATGGACACCAGGAGCCCGATCGAAAGACAGGTGAGGATAAAAAGAATACTGCAGAAAATGAGAAGGAGGGTGCTGCCCCGGATTGGCAGATCGAGGAAAACGTTGCTGAGCACGAGGATGATGACCAGGTTGACCACAGAAATGATGAGATTGGGCATCAGCTTGGAGATGATGATATACACCGGTTTGAACGGCGAGACCAGCAGGACCTCCATCGTACCTAATTCTTTCTCTTTTACGATAGCCACCGCCGTCATCATGGTACACACGAGCATCAGCACCAGCGCCATGACGCCGGGTACGAAATTGGGGGCGCCGCGGAGCTCGGGGTTGTATAGCATCTGCATCTGCGGGACGATGCGGAGCGGTTGTTGCGCACCGGCGGCGAGCTCGTTATTATAGTCGGCGACCACCTGCTGGAGATAGTTGGTGATGGTCGTCGCCTGGTTGGGGTCGGAAGCATCGGCGATGACCTGGAGTGTGGCCTTGCCGGTATGCATCAGATCGTTTCCGAAATTGGCGGGAAAGATCACGGCCATTTTGATGTCCCCTTTTTTAAAGGCGGCCTGAAGCTGTGTGGCGTCCGCCAGCGTACGCCGGATGTCGAAGTAATGGCTGGCCTCGATCTTCCCGATGAGCCGGGTCGTCACCGCGTCTTTGGAATAATCCACGAGCGCGATGTTCGAGTCCTTGATCTCGTTGGATAGTGCGAAGCCGAACAGTACGATCTGCGCGATCGGTAGACCGAACAGCATCAGAAGGGTCTTCCGGTCGCGGAAGACATGCAGGAATTCCTTTCGGATGAAGATGATTAGTTGTCGCATGTTAGTCTCCCTTTCTTTTAGCGTTACGTGCCAATTCATAGAATACGTCTTCCATGCTCGCACCACCGAACTGTTTTTTCAGCGTCGCCGGGCTGTCCAGCGCCGCGATCACGCCGTCCACCATGATGGAAACGCGGTTGCAGTATTCCGCCTCGTCCATATAGTGCGTCGTCACGAAAACCGTCACGCCTTTGTCGGCCGCCGAATAGATCAGGTCCCAGAACTGGCGCCTGGTCACGGGGTCGACGCCGCCGGTGGGTTCATCGAGAAACACGATCTCGGGATCGTGGACGATCGATACCGAAAAAGCCAACTTTTGTTTCCAGCCCAATGGCAGCTCGCGGACGAGTGTCTTCGCTTCGTTCCGGAGCTGGAGCTCGTCCAGAAGGACGCGGGTTTTTTCCCGGATGGCCGGAAGGCTCATCCCGTAAATGCCGGCATAAAAACGGATGTTCTCGCTGACCGTGAGGTCGTCATAGAGCGAGAATTTCTGACTCATATACCCGATATTGCGTTTGATCTTTTCGGTCTCGGAATAGACGTCGAACCCGGCGATGGTGGCGTTTCCGGAGGAAGGTTTGAGTAATCCGCAGAGCATCCGCATCGCCGTCGTTTTGCCGGCCCCGTTCGCCCCCAGGAATCCGAAGATCTCGCCCTTTTCTACCGTGAAGGTCAGCTCGCTGGCGGCGACGAAAGAGCCGAAACGTTTCGTTAATTTATCCGTGGTGATCACCGTTGGCATGGTCAGGATTTTAAAAGATGGATAAAACAATCTTCGATACCGGGTGTGATCTTTTTGAGGCGTGCGTCGGGAAGTCCTTT
>DASYSV010000591.1:0-4150 GCA_036010185.1 Puia sp. | reverse complement strand
GTTCGCCGATCCATCTTGACGCCAACCGACCCCTCTTCGGCGAGGTCCCTTATGGTCTGAATGAATTCGCGATCCACAAGACCGATACCTCTCCGATGATCAAGATCCACACCTATCTCAATGGAGAATTCCTCAATACCTATTGGGCCGACGGGCTCATCGTCGCGACGCCTACCGGTTCGACGGGATATTCGCTCAGCTGTGGGGGACCTGTGGTCTTCCCGGATTCGGCCAGCTTCGTGATCACCCCCGTTGCCCCGCATAATCTGAATGTCCGGCCGATCGTCGTGCCCGATAACAATATCATATCGTTCGAAGTAGAGGGAAGGGCGGAAAATTTTATCTGTGTGCTGGATAGCCGGAAGGAGATCGTGGACAAACAGGTCCAGCTTGCCGTCCGGAATGAGGCCTTTACGCTGAGCCTTATCCGGCTCAACGAGAACAATTTCCTACAAACCCTGCGCAGTAAACTTTCCTGGGGACTGGATACACGTAATTAGGCCCACCTTTTGCAGTTTGCGCCGAAGGCACACGCAACATTAACATAACAATTAGGAATTGCGCAAAAGAAAAGGCGTTTCGTTTCGTTTCGTATGGAGTTATTTTCGCATATCAACATGAAAAAGCTAATATTCGGCATCCTGGTGGTTCTTTCGGTGGGAAAGCGCGTTACGGCGCAGGAACAGGCGATCACCCAGGAAGGAGAGATGGGTATTTCCGTTGGGGCAGCGCAATATTTCGGCGATCTTAATCCCAACCCGAGGTTCAATACCCCCAACCTCGCCGTCAGCGGCTTTTTCCGGAAGAATCTAAATAATTACGTGGCGCTGCGGGTAGCCGCCAGCTATGCCTACCTGGCTTATTCGGACCAGCACAACGCCTACAACGAGTTCATGTACCGCCGGAACCTCAGCTTCAATACCAATGTCTGGGAACTTGCCGTCCAGGGCGATTTCAATTTTTTCAAATTCATACCCGGCAGCAATTTCCACCGTTTCACCCCCTATATTACCCTGGGGGCGGGGATATTCAATTATAATCCCTACACATACTATCAGGGGCAAAAGATATATCTCCGTCAGATGGGTACGGAAGGCCAGGGATCGGCTGCTTATCCCGACCGCAAACCCTATGGGAGTATGGCGGTTTGCTTTCCGGTGGGGGTAGGATTCAAGTATTCGCTCAATACCCATATGAATGTAGGTTTCGAAGTACTCTATCGTTTCACGACCAGCGACTATATCGATGACGTCAGCAAGACCTATGCGCCCAATGCCCAGCTGCAATTCCTCCCCAATGGACAGCCCACCCTCTGGTATGCTCTGCAGGACCGTTCCAATGAGACCGGCGAACCCATCGGTATCCAGGGCCGTCAGCGCGGTTATTCCAATCAAAAAGACAGCTATCTGACCGCTCAGATCTTCCTTTCCTTTAACCTCACCGGGTATAAATGTCCCAGTGCCCAGTAGGATTCCCTATCTTTGTGCCCCGAAAACAAGGCCCGAATAAATAAGGCCCAAATAATATGGATGTGTTGAAGGAAAATATCGATCTGAAAAGGCTTCCCCGCCATATCGCCATTATTATGGACGGAAATGGACGGTGGGCCCAGGAAAAAGGTCAGGATCGTCTCTTTGGCCATTTTCACGGGGTCGAAAGCGTGCGGGACATTGTTGAAGGTTGCGCCGAGCTTGGCATCGGCTATCTTACCCTTTATGCTTTTTCTACCGAAAATTGGGACCGGCCGGCCTATGAGGTTACAGGCCTGATGGAGCTCCTGGTGGAGACTATCCGGAAAGAGGTCGGGACGCTGAATAAGAACAATATCCGTCTGCATGTCATCGGGGACATGACCATGCTTCCGGAATATGCCAGCGTCTGTCTCAAAGAAGCGCTCGAGCTTACGTCGGCCAATACGGGCCTCAATCTCGTGATGGCGCTCAGCTACAGCAGCCGGTGGGAACTGACCGAAGCCGTCCGGAACCTGGCGCATGAAGTGCAGAATGGTAACCTTTCCCCCGAAGACATTACCCAGGATACGCTGCAACACTTCCTTTCGACCCGGGATTTCCCCGATCCGGAGCTGATGATCCGGACCAGCGGCGAATATCGTATCAGCAATTTCCTGCTTTATCAACTCGCATATGCCGAATTATATTTCACGAGTGTTCGTTGGCCCGATTTCCGTAAGAACGACCTTTACGAAGCCATTTTGGATTTTCAGGGAAGAGAGCGCAGATTTGGTAAGACAAGCGCTCAGATCCAACAGGATTTGATGGCTCCGGGCAGTACTTTTTAACAAACACTTCGCATAAATCCCCTTAATTTGCCCCCTCAAAAACCGACTGGATGCTACGAAGACCGCTGATCTGCGTTTTTTTATTGACCATTTGCTGCTGCTTACTGAACTCGATCACGGCTCAAGCCCAGGTGACGGATACTACCAAAAATGCACATATCACGGATTCTTTAAAAGCACAAACCGATACTACCCATCCTGTTTCCATAGATCCGGAGCTGGTCATGCTGGCCAGCGGCAAGACCCCTCCCAGAGAATATACGATCGCCGGCATAAAGGTCTCAGGAACAAGATATTTGGACGAATCCCTTCTTACTTCCATTTCGGGTTTGACGGTAGGCGACAAGGTGACGATCCCCGGCGGCGATAATTTCAGCAAGGCAATTCAAAATCTTTGGAAGCAACACCTCTTCGCGAATATCTCTATCTATTTCACCAAACTGGCCGGTACCAGCCTTTATGTCGAGATCAATGTGACGGAGAGACCCAGGCTTTCCAATTTCTATTTCAAGGGATCCGGCGTGAATAAAGGAGCTTCGGACGACCTGGCAACGAAGACGGGTCTGATCAAGGGTCGTGTAATAACGGAGGACATGAAACGCTCCGCTATCCAGGCCATCAAAAAATACTATGCCGATAAGGGCTACCAGGACGCCCGGATACGCACGACCGAAACCCGTGACCCTGCGGTGCAGAATTCCGAGGTCCTCACCTTCCTGATCGACAGGGGTCCCAAGGTCCGCATCTACCAGATCAATTTCTTCGGCAACGATGCGATCCGCGAGGCCAAGCTGAAAAAGCAGCTCAAGGATACCAAGGAATTGAGCCGTATCAGCCTCTACCCGCCGAGCAATATTACACCTTACGGCCCGCATGACTCTGTGACGCTGAAACAATACCTCAACCACTGGGGTTTCCTGTCCTTCACCAGCACAAAGGAATTCATCGATCCATACTTCCGGTTCAAGATGTTCAGCTCGGCCAAGTTCAACGCCTCCAAATTCGAGGATGACAAAGAGAAGGTGGTGACCTATTATAACTCGCAGGGCTATCGCGACGCGCAGGTCGTGGCCGACACCAATTACGTCGATACCAGCCGGCAGGGAAAAGGACACCTGATGATCGCTATCAAGGTCGATGAAGGACAGAAATACTATTTCGGCAACATCACCTGGAAAGGAAATACCAAATACTCCGACTCCGTGCTGAGCCTGATCCTCGGTATCCATAAAGGGGACGTTTACAATGTGGACATCCTCAATAAGAAGCTGGGTAAACAGATGTCGCAGGAAGGCGGTGATATCAGCGGGCTGTATATGGATGACGGCTATCTGTTCTTCCATGTCGACCCTGTGGAAACGGCAGTTTATAACGACACGATCGACTTCGAGATCCGGATGGTGGAAGGCCCACAGGCAACCATCAAGAACGTGACCATTTCGGGTAACGATAAGACCAATGAATATGTGATCCGGCGCGAGCTGTTCACCATCCCCGGCGACAAGTTCAGCCGCACGGAGCTCATCCGGTCGCAGCGGCAGATCGCGAACCTCGGCTTCTTCAACCAGGAGAAGATCAATCCCGGCGTGGTGCCCAATCAGGAGGACGGAACAGTGGATATCAACTGGGGCGTGGAAGAAAAATCCGGTAACCAGCTCGAACTGTCCGCCGGATGGGGCGGTGGCATCGGTCTGACGGGTACCGTGGGGATCACCTTTGCCAACTTTTCGATCAAGAACATTTTCAAAAAGGACGCCTGGCAGCCCCTGCCGGAAGGCGACGGTCAGAAGTTGAGCCTTCGTATCCAGTCCAACGGTAAGGCCTACCAGTCCTACAACTTCTCATTCACCG
>DASYSV010000341.1:0-3328 GCA_036010185.1 Puia sp. | reverse complement strand
CGGGGACATCGGTGGCAACGATGCAGGCCAAATCGGATGGGGTCTGTCTAAAGAGGCGTTTGGCGGTAAAAAAATTACTATCGTCGCCGTTATAAATAAAGCGGGAGAAGCTACCGGCATATAGCATCGGGTCCAGTGTCTTGCGAGATATGCGGCTGTCGGAGTAGGCGATAACGTCGACATTGCTGCCATCGGGTGCATACTGAAGGATATTGTTCACCACGCTGGCGACGCCGCCGACCACGTCCGGTAAGAAAAAAACGATCTTGCCCACTTATTCCGTTGCTTTTATAAATGACGCCGGGTTGCCCCCGACGATGGTATAGGGTTGCACCGCGTTGGTCACCACACTGCCGGCCGCCACGATGGAGCCTTCTCCCAGCGATACTCCCTTCAAAATGATACTTCTGAGACCTACCCAGCATTTATCGCCGATGCTCACCGGGGCACACTGGACCTTACTCCAGTCTTTATAGGAAAGCCCTTTCTGCCATTCGATGGTATCTTCGAGCCGGTGCGCAGAATTCAGCGAATGCGAATTGGTATCGATGATATGACAGTTCATGGAGATCAGGACGTTACTACCGATGGTGACGCCAACCGAGCATTCGATCCAGCTGCCCGGGCCAATATAAACGTTGTCGCCCAGTACGACCTTCGAAGTGGGCCGGTAAACCATGATCGTCCCGCGAACGCAACAATTATTTCCCATCTCGATGACCAGCGTCCCGGGAGTCACACCGACGAGGATCACCTGCATGGAGTGGAGATCGCAGCCGTTGCCCGTACGGAGAACGCCTTGTTTGAGGAGCGACCGGTATTGCGGGCCGGCCCCGCCGCCGGCCAGTGATCGCAATTTGCGGGATATGGTGCGGAGAATTGCCATGATCAATGAGAATGGAAATGCAGACGATATTTCAGCTTTTCCCCGAAGAGCTTGCTGCGCCAGTGAAGCTCATGTACGAGCCGTTTGCCCGTCAATGCCACCGGTTTGATGGCCGGCTCCCTGTCGAAGATCGATCGGAGAAAAGTCAGCACGTTTTCCTCCTGTATCCATTCGGGGTACCGGTTGTCCTTGAAGATTGGTTGTGAGAGCATATCCAGGGCCAGCTCGTCATTCCGGTCGATCTCCAATATCTTATCGATGACGGCATCGTCATTGGGAAAATCGTGACAATTGATGAACCGTTTGGGATTGAAATCCAGGGCCACCTGCGGGTTTCCCCAATAGATGGGAATGGAATGGGTAAAACAAGGTTCGATCAGCTTTTCCGTCACATAGCCGGGGTAGGAAGTATTCTCGAAAGCAAAAACGAATTTGTAGTCCCTGATGAATTCCAGCTTGTTCTTAACGGGGCCGCCGATATTGTTCAGGTATCTTCCGCCCGAATCCACGTGCTTGCGCGCCGACAATGTGTGAAAGAAATCGATACGTCTTTTCGATCCGCCATTTGAAACGAGCATACAGCAGAACTTCGATTTCTTTTGCCATTCCCCGGCCATCGTCTCGCGGGTGTGCGGCTGAACCACGTTCTTTTCCTGTCCCCAGAGCCCGATATAGAGGGCATATAATGGCAGGCGGTATTGCCGCGGACCGGTCTGAAGATCGAACGAAAGCGCGTAGTCACATCCGGAAAAATCGGGGCGCTGGTTCTCGGCGGTATAAAAGATCCGGATGCATTTATATTTCAGGTATTCCCGGCCATAGCAGGAATAGATGATGAAGTCCGGGTCGTCGCTGAGCTCGACATTATATACCCGCGAAAGGAGATGAATGAAATAGTTATCCTCTTTGATGAATCCATTCCAGAAATCCACGAAGTTGATCCGGATCGTCTTTTTCATACACGCCAGTGAAGGTTCTTATTGCTTACTCTCCTCAGCCGGAACGATATTGATGATATCCTGCTGGATAAAGACGTCATAAGGGAATTTCGATTGTTTCACCAGACCGCGGATGGTATCGACCGTGGGATAATCGCCCTGACCGTTGAAACACCTGGCGTCGTCGATGAGGATGACATGCTGGCGGGCATCGTTGAGGAGGACATCGAGCTCTTTCATGATGGGAGTATCCTTGTCCGTCCTGGCCGTGCGGATGAACTCGTCATTCACATAGAACTCGGAAGAGTAGTGACCGTCCAGCCAGAAAAGGGCGGTGGAAGGTACTTGTTTCACAAGATCGGCAAGGATGACTCCGCTGTCTCCCTGGATGATCCGGACATTGGATATCCCTTCGAATCTTTTGACCGCCTTGGCGGCAAGCTCCTCGCTCAGCTCGATGGAATAGACCATATCCATCTTATGCCGGAAGAATTCAACGGTATCGCCCAAAAAAGTGCCGGTCTCCACCATCGTACCGATCCGGAACCGGTCTTTGTAACCCAAAAGAATGGCGCGTTTCACATGATAGGAAGGGATCTTCACTTTTTTTGTGAACATGCGGCGCAAACGGCGGACGATCCTTTTCAGTAAGTTCATTGGTATTGAGTATTTATTGGATATTGTTCCAGGGAATGAATGGCGCCAGGATCACGGGTCTACGTTGGAACCAGTAAGGCGAGTGTCCCCGGTTGCCGATGATCTCGAAACCCAGACAAATATTGTCATTGGGCGTCAGCAGCATCCTGACGCAATGGATACTGGAGAGCAGATAAACATAGTATTTGCCTTCGTTCAGTATCGAGGTATCGATCGTTGTCTTCATCCTGACCTTTCCTTTCTCATACCGGACCCAATCTTTTTCGGGTTGGTCGGTTGAATAGGACATGATGATATCGTCACCGTATTCGTTCTTTAAGACAAAACCCATGTTGAGACGGACATCGAGCTCATCCACCTCTCCTTCCAGGACAATATCGATCTTGTCGTTGTCTTCTGCCTCCAGAACGGCGCAGTCTTTTCCCGACGGCGAGCTCAGGTAAAAATCCGTAACGGTGAAATAGGGTGCGGCGCCTTTGCCTTCCTTGTCATTCGTCGGCTGCCAACGAACGTTCACCTGTCCTTCCTGACGGATGTACTCGGAAACGATGTCGCTGGTATCCCCCATTCTCCGGATCTCGCCTTTTTCCAGGTAGATACATTTATCGCAAAGATTCAGAACGGTCGGCATGTTATGGCTGACGAACAGGACGGTCCGGCCCTGGTTCTTGCTGACGTCTTCCATTTTTCCCAGGCATTTCTTCTGGAATTGGGCATCGCCTACCGCGAGCACTTCGTCCACGATGAGTATTTCCGGCTCGAGGTGAGCGGCAACTGCGAAGGCAAGACGAACATACATGCCGCTGCTGTATCTTTTTACGGGTGTATCCAGGAATTTCTCTATCTC
>DASYSV010000490.1:0-6810 GCA_036010185.1 Puia sp. | reverse complement strand
ATCGAATCGGCCTTGTAGTCCCGCGGCATGACCCTGACCTCTTTCAATTCGGTGGGGTCCACGTGCAACGCGATATCAAAGCCGGAAAAATAATTGATGCTTCCCACCGGGAACTTTACCGTCGTCCGGCCCAGGTAGGAGAACCAGATGGAATCCTTCGTCGTCACCGTGATATAATAATTACCACTTGAATCCGTGGTGGTACCCCTCCCGCCGGTGCTCATGACGCTCACCGCCTCCAGCGGCCTGGTCCTATACATATTATATACAGTGCCGTGGATTGTGACCTGCTGCCCCCTGACCCCGCCGCATAGAAGGAGAGAGAAAAGGGAAAACACCGGCAGTAAGAACTTATGGGTAGAACAGGTCAATCAGTGCTTATTTTGTCGTGATATTACTACCAAAACCGGACATAACGGCCGGGAGCGATAGATTTTTAACGATGATTTTGCAGATGCAACACCTCCTCGATGATCCTGGGGAAATGCTCATATTCCAGTAAATGAATTTTTTTTGCGAGCGTATCCGGGGTATCGCCCGGTTCCACGACGATCTTCGCCTGAAAGATAGGAGCTCCGTGATCATATAGCTCGTCGACGTAATGAATGGTTATACCCGTCTCCTTCTCCGAGGCGGCCAGCACGGCCTCGTGGACGAACCTGCCATACATCCCTTTCCCTCCATATTTCGGGAGCAATGCCGGATGGATATTCACGATCTTTCCCGGATAGGCCCGGACCAGCGTCAAGGGGATCTTCCATAAGAATCCTGCCAGAACGATCAGACCAATTTCCCGTCGCCGCAAATCCTCCACATAACCGTCTCCCCTGAAAAAGCGCTCTTTTTCGATCAGCAGCACAGGCAAACCCTCCCGTTCGGCGACGTTCAATACCCCCGCCCCCGGTTTATTACAAACGATCAAACCCACTTTGATCTCCCTATGATGACGAAAATAATCGATGATCCTTGCCGCATTGGACCCCGTTCCCGAAGCGAAAATGGCCAGCTGTTTCATATGTCAAAACTACGGTTGTAATCCTATATACGTGTCGGATTTTCCATGCTTTAAGGGCGCATTTCTTGCTGACAATCCTATGACAGAGCGTCAGCGCGATTTGTCGTAATTCGTTGAAACCCACGCCCAGCAAGGGAAAAAAAAATTTTCCCATGTTGATAGATTGTTAAAATCCTGACTTATTTTTGCAACCTGTTAAGGAGATTTTTCCACATCTATACAACATATTGTATATATGATCACTCATAGATCGACAGTTAAAAAGCTAATATTCAGTATCCTCCCCCTCGCTCTGGTCCTACTAGCTAATACAACTTTTGCGCAGGATGGTAAGGCTTTGTTTCAGGCAAATTGTGCTTCCTGTCATAACCCTTTCAAGGTGATTACGGGTCCTGCATTACATGGTGTAACCGAACGGGTGACGGATAAAAAGCTCCTTCACGACTGGATCCACAACAACCAGAAGGTGCTTGCTTCAGGGAACAAGTATTTCAATAACCTGTACACCGAGTACAGTAAGACGAACATGAGCCTGTTCCCCGATCTCAAAGACAATGAGATCGACGCCATCCTTAACTATGTGGAAACGGCCAAACCGCCGTCCGCCACTCCCGAGCCAGGCGCTCCGACCGCGCAGGCTCCCGAAGGCGACAGCACCCTATTATATGGTATCCTGACCCTCATCCTCGCCGTGATCATGATGGTGCTGTTACAGGTGAACAGCAGCCTCAGAAAGATGGCCGACGACAAAGAGGGCACTCCTTCCTCCGAGCCTATCCCCTTCTATCGTAATAAAGTATATATCGCAGGCGCCGTGCTGATCCTCTTCGTCCTCGGCGGATACTGGGTCGTCCAGGGCGCCATCGGACTGGGTCGCCAGCAAGGCTATCAGCCGATACAACCGATCTTCTATTCGCACCGCGTTCACGCCGGGATCAACCAGATCAGCTGTCTTTATTGCCATAGCAATGCGATGGACAGCAAACACGCTACGGTACCGCCGCTGAACGTCTGTATGAACTGTCACGCCGCGATCAATGACTATAGCCACGGCCCCAAGCTGTATCGCGAGGACGGCACCGAAGTGGACGGTACGCAGGAGATACAGAAACTATACTCCTACACCGGGTACGATCCCAAGACCCAAAAGTATAATACCGAGAACGCCAAACCGGTAGAATGGATCAAGATCCATAACCTTCCCGACCACGTATTCTTCAGCCACGCACAGCATACCAAGGCCGGACAAGTGCAATGCCAGACCTGCCACGGGCCGATCCAGGAAATGGACGAGGTGAAACAATTCGCCCCCCTCAGTATGGGATGGTGCATTAATTGCCATCGTACCACCAAGGTCAATTTCTCCGACAGCAGCGGCAACGGGAACAAGTTTTACAACATTTACGAAAGGTTTCACAAGGACCTGAAGACTGGCCAAATGGATTCCGTCACCGTCGAGAACATCGGTGGTACCGAGTGCCAGAAATGTCACTATTAATCTAATCCCTCCCTCCGCAAGCGCGGATCACATAAAAGTTTAATTTCTCTACAATATGAGCGACAAAAAATATTGGCAAAGTTTCGGAGAGCGCAATGAAAGTGAAGCGTTTCAGAAATCAAGCGAAGAAGAGTTTAAGGAAAGCCTTCCCCTCGAAGGCCTGGATGGAAAGGGCCTGTTCGATGCCAAGCACCCCCGCAGGGATTTTTTGAAATATCTCGGCTTCAGCACGGCTGCCGCAACGCTGGCCGCGAGCTGCGAGATGCCTGTACGGCATGTAGTGCCTTATCTCAACAAACCGGAGAACATGATCCCCGGCGTCGCCGACTACTACGCGACCACTTATACCCTCGGCGGGGATGTTATTCCCCTCGTGGCCAAGGTCCGCGACGGTCGCCCGATCAAGCTGGAAGGCAATACGCTGTCGTCGCGCACTATTGGTGGCACCTCGGCCCGCGTCCAGGCGTCGGTCCTCGACCTCTATGATATGGCGCGGCTGCGCTACCCCGTCCAGATCGTGAGTGGAAAGGCGCAGGAGGTAAGTACGTTCGAAGCTTTCGATAAAATCGCGGCCGATGCCCTGGAATCCGCGGGCGGTCCGATCGTCCTGCTGACCGGCACGATGACCTCGCCCACCACCAAACAGATCGTCACCGATTTCCTCGCCAAATATCCCAGCAGCCGCCACGTACAATATGACGCCGATTCTTATAGCGGTGTCCTCCTCGCAGCGGAAGCCAGCTATGGGAAAAGGATGATCCCTTCCTATCGCTTTGATAAAGCGGAGGTGATCGTCAGCCTGGGCGCTGATTTTCTAGGCACCTGGCTCAGCCCCGTGGAGTTCGCCCGCCACTATTCGAAAGGCCGCAAGATTGACGAGAGCAATCCGTCGATGAGCAAACATTACCAGTTCGAAAGCCTGCTCTCCATGACAGGAGGCAGCGCAGACGAACGGTATACGCATAAACCCAGCCAATCGGGCGCCGTCGCACTGGCCCTGCTGGCCGAGCTGGGAGGTTCCGTTACAGCCCCCGCCCTGCCCGACAATGTGAAAGCCGGTATCAAACGGGCCGCCAGGGACCTCCAGGACAATAAAGGCAAAGGCTTGGTCATCAGCGGTAGCAATGACGTCCATGTCCAGACCATCGTCAATGCCATCAACGAGGCCATCGGCGCTTCCGGGTCGACCGTCGACTGGTCGTCTCCCCTGCAGACGCGTCAGGGCATCGACGGCGATATGAATAGCCTGATCGCCGATCTGAATGACGGAAAAGTCGGCGCCCTGCTGATCTATGGCGTCAATCCCGCGTATGATTATTATGACGCAGAGAAATTCAAGAATGGCCTGAAGAAGGTGAAGTCTTCCATCTCCTTCAACGACCGTCTCGACGAAACGACCGAACTGTGTAAGCTGGTCCTGCCCGCTCCACATTTCCTCGAAAGCTGGGGAGACACCGAAGCAAAACCTGGATTTTATTCCTTCCTGCAGCCGACGATCGCCCCGTTATTCAAAACGCGGCCCTTTGAAGATTCGCTGCTGAAATGGACCGGCAACAACACCACTTACGAAGCCTACTTCAAACAATATTGGGTCGGAAAACTCGGAAGCATCGAAGCCTACGAAAAAGCGCTACAGGACGGGGTGGTCGAGCCGGCTACGGCCGCTGCCGCCGGCGGAGGCGCCTACTCCAACGCCAAGGTTGCGGATGCGGCCACTGCCATCGCGGCGATCAAGGCGGCGGGACCGCTGGAAATCGTTTTCTATCAAAGCATCGCTATGGGAGTCGGCGCACAAGCCAACAACCCCTGGCTGCTCGAACTGCCCGATCCCGTCACCCGGATCTCCTGGGACAACTACGCCATCCTCTCTCCCAAGCTGGCTAAAGACAAGTTCAATATCGACGTATCGGATCGCCGTCAAGCCGACCAGTACGAGGTATATATGGACAAACAGATCATCACGCTTAAGCTTGGCGGAAGGGAACCGATGAATATCCCCGCGATCATCATCCCTGGCACCCATAACGAGGTCCTTGGGATAGCCGTCGGTTTCGGCCGCAAAAGCGCCAATCCCGACGATACGGTGCATAATATCGGAAAGGCAGCCGCCGGCGTAGGCTTCAATGCCTTCCCGATGCGGGCTTTCAATGGTACGACCGTAGACTGGTATACTGCCGGCGCCGATTTCGACAAGACGAACGAAACCTTCAAGCTGGCGCAGATGCAGACTCATGGCACCTATGAAGGCCGCGTGGAGGTAGTGAAGGATATCACGCTCGACAAATTCAAACAGGACCCTCAATATGTGGTCGATCAGCGCGAGGAAGAATTGAAACCTTTCGGCGGTATCGAGCATTTCGAAGAGCAGGGAACGCTTTACGACGTCTATGATAAACCCGGCATACACTGGGGTATGTCCATCGACCTCAACTCTTGTATAGGCTGCGCGGCTTGCGTAGTGGCTTGTCATGCTGAGAACAACGTGTCCGTGGTCGGCAAAAATGAGGTCTTGCGTTTCCACGACATGCACTGGATCAGGATCGACCGATATTATTCGATGCCTCCGGGAAGCAAATTCGACAACCCGGAAGAGGTCCAGGTGGTATTCCAGCCGATGCTTTGTCAGCATTGCGACAACGCTCCATGCGAGAACGTTTGCCCCGTCAATGCTACCAACCATAGCTCCGAAGGACTGAATCAAATGGCTTATAACCGTTGTATCGGCACCCGTTATTGTGAGAACAACTGTCCGTATAAAGTGAGACGTTTCAACTGGGCCGACTATAATGGCTCTGACAGCTTCCCCAACAACCAGGACCAAAAGGTGGTGGGCGTACTCGACCCCGCAGTTTTTCAGATGAATGACGAGCTGACCCGTATGGTGCTGAACCCGGATGTGGTTACCCGCGGCCGCGGCGTCATGGAAAAATGCTCCTTCTGCGTACAACGTTTGCAGGATGGTAAGCTGAAGGCCAAAAAGGAGAACCGTACTCTCGAGGACATGGTCGACGTTCAGACCGCCTGCCAGCAGGCCTGTCCGACCGAAGCCATCGTATTCGGCAATGCCAATGACCGGACCAGCCGTCTCAGCACGACCCGCAAGGGCAATTCCAAACGACTGTACCATGTGATCGAAGAGCTCCATACCCTGCCCAACATCAGCTACCTGGCCAAGGTGCGTCATTCGGAGGCTGCATTCGGCGCCGAGGGACCGGAGGAAGAGACGAGGATAGAAAAACAGTCGTAAGAAAATCTAATTCAAAAGTATTAGCAAAAAGCTCAATAGACTATGTCATCATTACGATATGAATCACAGACAAGAGCCCCGCTGGTAGATGGAACCAAGGATTACCACCAGGTGACGGAAGATATCATCCGACCCGTCGAAGCGCCGCCCAGCCGACTATGGTGGACGGGTTTCCTGATCAGCGTCGCCTGTTTGATCTTCGGCATCTGGTCGGTCACCGAACAGGTGATCTACGGGGTCGGGCAGTGGAACCTGCATCGGACCGTGGGCTGGGGCTGGGATATCACCAACTTCGTCTGGTGGGTCGGTATCGGTCACGCCGGAACCCTGATCTCTGCGATCCTTTTGCTGTTCCGCCAGGGTTGGCGTACGGGTGTGAACAGGGCCGCTGAGGCCATGACGATCTTCGCGGTGATGTGCGCCGGTCAGTTCCCGATCTGGCACATGGGTCGTGTCTGGCTGTGTTTCTTCATCATGCCTTATCCCAATACCCGCGGTCCCGTATGGCCCAACTTTAACTCCCCGCTGCTTTGGGACGTATTCGCGATCTCCACATATTTCACGGTATCGGTTCTGTTCTGGTACTCGGGTCTGATCCCCGATATTGCCACCGTTCGCGACAGGGCCAAGCTCAAATGGCGCAAGTTCATGTACGGCGTTCTTTCATTTGGTTGGGCCGGTGGTACCAAAGCCTGGCAACGGCAGGAAGCGCTGGCACTCGTGCTGGCCGGTCTGAGTACGCCGCTGGTGCTTTCCGTACATACGATCGTGTCCTTCGACTTCGCTACCTCGGTCATCCCGGGCTGGCATACGACCATCTTCCCTCCCTACTTCGTTGCGGGTGCCATCTTCTCGGGTTTCGCGATGGTTCAGACCCTGCTCGTCGTCAGCCGCAAAGTGCTGAAGCTTGAGGAATATATCACGCTCGAACATATCGAGGCCATGAACAAGGTGATCGTGCTCACGGGTTCGATCGTGGGTATCGCCTATCTGTCCGAGCTGTTCATCTCCTGGTATAGCCAGAATAAATTCGAAGACTGGGCATTCGCT
>DASYSV010000483.1:0-8766 GCA_036010185.1 Puia sp. | reverse complement strand
GAAAGGATCACTTTCAGGGAGGGATTTTGTACTTTCAACGAGACAAGATGCCGGATTCGGTCGCTGTCACCTGCATTGTTAACGAACAGCCTGTTACCCCGGAGGTGGCAAAAACTGAAGATGACATGGGTCAGTCTTTGCATCGGAAGACTGTCGATGGCCGTGTTCCGTCCTGCGTAGTACCCGATGATGGCCAGCCGTCGGGCATTGGAGGCCGTTTGGGCGTTACCGCTATAGACGAGGACCGTCAGGATCAGCACCTGGACCAGACGACGGGTCATAAGGATGATTTAATGTTCAAGGTAGGGGTTATCCGGCTCATATATACGTTTTAGCTATTAAAACATTACTATGCCTATTCGCAGAAGAGATTTTTTGTCGGCAAGCCTGGCGGCTCTGACCGGGTCGTTGATGGCCAGAACTCCCGCACCCGGAACGGAGGGCCTGGCTTTGGGGAAAGCGGCTCCCGAAGCGTTTGGGGATCATCCGGGGCGAACCGTTACCGTACAGCAGGTGATCGACGCGCTGCAGGCCGACGTTCCCGGCGCGCCCTTCGCCGATACGGTGGATACGATCAAGTGCGGCGATCCTTCCACTCCTGTCAGGGGCATCGTCACCACTATGTTCCCTACCGATGAGATCATTCAAAAAGCCATCGATCTTGGCGCCAATTTCATCATCCCGCATGAGCCTACTTTTTTCAGTGGCGGGGACAATGTGCAATGGCTGGCGGATGATCCGGTGTATAAATACAAACGTGGTCTGCTGGAAAAGAACGGGATCGTGATCTGGCGTTTCCACGACGGACTCCACGCTCATCAGCCGGACGGCGTGCGGATGGGGGTCATACAGGCCGTTGGATGGGAACCCTACTTTAGCGCCGGCGACCCGTCGCTGATCAACCTGCCTTCGGCTGCATCGCTGGCCGACCTGATCGCGCTGTTCAAGAAGAGTCTTGGTATCGAACATGTCAAATACATCGGAGATCTAGCTCAACCGTGCAGCAGGATCGTGGTTTGCCCGGGCGCTTACAACGGCCGGACCCAGATGAATCTGATCCAGCAGTATAGGCCGGAGCTGTTCATCTGTGGAGAGATCCGCGAATGGGAGACCAATCAATATGTCCTCGACGCGCGTTATTCGGGTCAGAAAATATCGTTGCTGATCCTCGGGCATTCGCTGAGCGAGGAGCCGGGTCTGGAGTGGCTGCGGACCCAGCTGAAAATAAAATTCCCCGAGGTACCGGTGACACACCTTCCCTCGGGGGATCCTTTTCAATGGGAGTGAGCGAAAGTCTATTTCGCAAACTGTTTCCTGATCACATTCAGCGCTCCACCTGCCTTGAACCAGCCGATCTGCTGTTCATTATATGTATGGTTAAGCACGACCTCATCCTTGCTGCCATCCTTATGATTCAACACCATGGTCAGCGACTTGCCCGGCGCAAAGGAAGTCAGACCGACGATATCGATGCTATCGTCTTCCTGTACTTTGTCGTAATCTTCCTTGCTTGCAAACGTCAGCGCGAGCATGCCCTGTTTTTTCAGATTGGTCTCGTGGATGCGCGCAAAGCTACGGACGACGATGGCACGGACGCCCAGATGTCGGGGCTCCATGGCCGCATGTTCGCGGCTGCTGCCTTCGCCATAGTTCTCGTCTCCCACGACCACCGAACCGATACGGGCCGCCTTATAAGCCCTGGCGGTAGCAGGCACCGGACCGTACTGACCGGAGAGCTCATTCTTTACGTCGTCGGTCTTGTCATTGAAGAAATTGATGGCGCCGATGAGCATATTGTTGGAGATATTGTCGAGATGGCCGCGGAATTTCAGCCAGGGACCCGCCATGGAGATATGGTCGGTCGTGCATTTGCCTTTGGCCTTGATCAGCAGCTTCAGTCCTTTCAGATCGGTGCCTTCCCATGCCGCAAACGGCTCCAGCAACTGTAGCCGCTGGCTATCGGATTTAACGACCACCTGTACATTCTTTCCGTCTTTTGCCGGCGCCTGGTATCCGGCGTCGTCGACCGAAAATCCTTTGGGAGGCAGTTCGACGCCTTTCGGCTCGTCCAGCATTACTTGTTCGCCTTTTTCGTTGGTCAGTTTATCTTTCAGCGGATTGAAAGAGAGATGCCCGGCGATGGCGAAAGCAGTGACGAGCTCGGGGCTCGCGACAAAAGCGTGCGTGCTGGCCAGTCCGTCGTTACGCTTGGCAAAATTGCGGTTGAAGGAAGTGATGATGGAATTCTTTCTGTTGGGATCGTCGATATGGCGTGCCCATTGCCCTATACAGGGACCACAGGCGTTGGCCAGGACCACACCGCCGATGCGGTCGAAAGTGTTCAGGAAACCGTCTTTTTCGATGGTAAAACGCACCTGTTCCGAACCTGGCGTAATGGTGAACTCGGCCTTGGTCTTGAGATTTTTATCGATGGCCTGTTGTGCGAGCGATGCCGAACGGCTGATGTCCTCATAAGAGGAGTTGGTACAGCTGCCAATGAGAGCAACCTCGAGCCGCTCAGGCCAGTTGTTTGCCTTCACCGCCTCCGCGAACTTGCTGATGGGCCAGGCGAGGTCGGGAGTGAATGGACCATTGACATGGGGTTCCAGTTCATTCAGATCGATCTCGATCAGCTGATCATAATATTTTTTGGGATCGGCGTAGACCTCCTTATCGGGGCGAAGATAGTCGCGGATGCTGTCGGCCAGAGATGCTACTTCTTCGCGGCCGGTTGCCTTCAGATAAGCCGCCATTTTGGTATCATAGGCGAACAGCGAGCAGGTGGCCCCGATCTCTGCACCCATATTGCAGATAGTCCCTTTTCCCGTGGCGCTCAGGCTGTCTGCGCCTTCACCGAAATATTCCACGATAGCGCCTGTACCACCTTTTACCGTCAGAATGCCGGCCACTTTCAGGATGATATCTTTAGCGCTTGTCCAGCCACTCATCTTACCCGTGAGCCTGACACCGATGAGTTTGGGCATCTTGAGCTCCCAGGCAAGACCCGCCATGACGTCCACGGCGTCCGCACCACCAACGCCGATGGCTACCATGCCCAAACCGCCTGCGTTCGGCGTGTGAGAATCCGTACCGATCATCATGCCGCCGGGGAAGGCATAATTTTCGAGCACCACCTGGTGGATGATGCCCGCGCCCGGTTTCCAGAATCCGATACCATATTTATTAGAGATGGATGCGAGGAAATCGTATACTTCTTTGTTAACATCGAGTGCCGTGGCCAGGTCGGCGACTGCGCCAGTCTTGGCCTGAATGAGGTGATCGCAATGCACCGTCGAGGGAACTGCAACTTTGTCGCGGCCGCAGGTCATAAACTGAAGTAAGGCCATCTGAGCCGTGGCGTCCTGCATCGCGACGCGGTCCGGCGCAAAATCCACATAGTCTTTACCACGCCGATATGCCTGAGCGGGCTTTTCGAAAAGATGCGAATAGAGGATTTTTTCTGCTAAAGTCAAAGGCTTGCCTACCAGTTTACGGGCTGCGTCCACTTTGGACGGCATTTCCCTGTATAACTTTTTGATTAGATCCAGATCGAAGACCATGATGAATTTATTTAATATGTCAACAAATCAGAAGATGCTGTTGCGACCGCAAAATTACCTAAAAATTGCTTTCGGGGGCTACAAAAACCGACGAAGTCGGTCCGTCCGAAGGACAATCATTAGTGGATTACCGCAAATGCCCTATTTTTCGTTGAAGGGCATTTGCGGCACATAAAAACCGGGGGTCGTGGTTTGGTAGTGGACGATTTTTTTATAATTTAGCCTCATGAAGCGAATGAAATTTTTCATCGAGTGGCAGGTATTCGGAGTATGTACGGCCATCGGTGATAGAATGGGCATAGCCACTTCCCGTATCCGGACCTGGTTCATGTACATCTCTTTTCTCACCATGGGTTCGCCTCTGATCCTTTATTTCATCCTGGCTTTTTGGATGAATATCCGGCGTTATATCCTTTCTGCAAGACGCAATCCGATCAGGTATTTGTAAGGCCACCGAAGGCCGATGGGTATTTTCGCAAATCCTTTCCTTTACCCGAAGGGCCGGGTTACTATTTCTTCGTATCTTTCTGCAAACCCATCTCTTTGTTTCAACTCGATATCGACCATACGAATTTCGAAGAGTTGACCAACGATCTGGCGCAGCGGTTGAATGCGCGGGTGGAGAAGGATCGGATCAAATTGCCGGAGGCTTATGCCTCGGGCGTCTTTAGTTTTGTGATATTGCCAAACGGCATGCATGTCAATATCGCCGATTTCATCTTTAACCAGGACTGTCTGATCAACCGGCAAAAGACTCACGAACAGTATTATATCCTTCGGTTCCACGACCTGACGATCCCCGATATGCTTGAGATCCGGATCGGGAACGAGTGGCTGAAAGAAACCCGGACTTCCAGGCAAATCGCGTATCTCAGCAATACCCTCACGGAATGGGCCTATTTTGCGGCAAAAGGAACGATCTATAAAGGCATTAATATATTGTTCAATTCCACCGGGCTCGCAGAACAACTGGGTGTGGCACAATTGGAGGATGTCCTTTCGACCTATCTTTCATTGGAGATCGATAATATCAACCGTGAGCCGCTCGACATCGAATATAAGCGATTGATGCAGGAGATCATGGATGTGGAAGAAACCAACCCTCTCCGGCTGGCGGTGATACAGAACAGGGTGATGTTGCTGATCGAGCGGTTTTTTCTTCGCCTCTACGAGCGCCGGAAGAACCATTATTTCCACGTTCCCATGTCCAAAGCCGATATCGATCGGGTAATGCAGGTCGAGGCCACATTGACGAAAGATATTTTCGAGCCTGCTCCGACCATCAACCAACTGGCCCGGATGGTATCCATCAGCGAGTCCAAACTTAAAAAGGACTTCAAGCTCATCTATGGTCTGCCCGTATTTGAATATTTTCAAAAGGTCAGGATGCAGGCGGCCAAGGACAAGCTCCTTGGAGGTAACTATTCGGTCAAGGAGGTCGCCATGGAGCTGGGTTATTCCAATCTGAGCAATTTTACGATTGCCTTTAAAAAAGAATTCGGACTATTGCCAAGTAAGCTATTGTCTTCCAATTAATTGAGGATTTTCGGCGGACGCAATGTCCGAACCGTGGATTTTACAGCGATCTATTTAACTTTTTTAGGGGATGATTGCGTGCGGATGATCGTAACTTTGTGTCAGAATAGTTAAAGGTCCCGTTTTTAATTCCTCATCGATCGGCAAGGCCGGTTAGTACATCCAGAAAGACCAGTCCTCACCCTTGAAATCCATTTACGACCTTACGTAATCTCACCAGGTGCTCCAATAACCCTTGCAGAAGATCCAATCGCAGCATATTCGCGCCGTCGCTCATGGCTATGGCAGGATTGGGATGTGTCTCTATGAAGATACCGTCGGCGCCGGCGGCAATGGCAGCTTTTGCGATAGTACCGATTAGTTGTGGATTGCCGCCGGTGATTCCGCTGGCCTGGTTGGGCTGCTGCAGTGAATGCGTGCAGTCCATTACTACGGGAGTCCCATGCTCCTTCATCCAGGGAATATTGCGATAATCGACGACAAGGTCCTGGTAGCCGAATGTCGTTCCTCTTTCGGTAAGTATGATCTTTTCATTCCCCGCCTTTCTGATCTTTTCCACCGCGAATTTCATGGCCGGCCCGCTGAGGAACTGACCCTTTTTCACATTGACGATCTTACCGGTGTCCGCGGCGGCAACCAGCAAATCGGTCTGCCGGCACAGAAAGGCAGGTATCTGCAAAATGTCTAAATACTTTGCCGCCGGCCCGGCCTCGTCATGGGCATGGATATCCGAAGTTGTGGGCAGGCGATAAGTTTTTCCCACCTTCCCGATGAGCTCGAGACCCGTGTCGTCCCCCAGACCGGTGAAGCTGCCGGCGCTGGTGCGGTTAGCCTTGCGATAAGAGGCCTTGAAAACGTAGGGGATGCCCAGATTGCGACAGATCCCCGATACCTTATCGGCGACCTCCATGATCAATTCTTCGCTCTCCACGACGCAGGGGCCTGCGATGAGGAAGAAATTGTTTTTGTCGTAGGATTGGTGCTTAAACAGTTGATGCAGGAATTCCATGCCGCGAAACTACGTTTTTTTGCCTACGTTTGTTCCCCAAATCCCCATTACATGGTCAAAGAAAAAGTACTGGTCATCGGCGCGAGCGGGCAGATCGGCGTAGAACTGACGCTGGCTCTTCGCCGCATCTATGGAAATTCCAACGTGGTAGCTTCCGACCTTCGGGAAGAGAACGAATTGCTGAGAGGCTCGGGGCCTTATGTGTCGCTGGATGTCATGAACAAAGAGATGCTGCATGTACAGGTGATCCGGCAGAACATCACGCAGATCTATTTGCTGGCCGCCATCCTTTCGGCCACCGGCGAGAAGAACCCCAATCTGGCCTGGCACCTGAATATGCAGGGTTTGCTGAATGTGCTCGATATTGCGAGGGAGGAAAAATTGCATAAGGTGTACTGGCCCAGCAGCATTGCCGTATTCGGGCCCACTTCCCCCCGTCAGAATTGTCCGCAGCGGACCATCATCGAGCCAAGTACGGTCTATGGCATCAGCAAATATGCCGGTGAATTCTGGTGCAATTACTTTTTCGAACGGTATGGGGTAGACGTGCGTAGCATCCGATACCCGGGTCTCATCAGCTGGAAATCGGCGCCCGGCGGTGGAACCACCGACTATGCCGTCGAGATATTCCATGAGGCATTGGAGCAGGGTCATTACGATTGCTTTCTGAAGGAAGATACTTACCTGCCCATGATGTATATGCCCGATGCCATTCGCGCGACGATCGAACTGATGGAGGCGCCTGCCGACCGGTTGTCCGTCCGTACCTCCTATAATGTATCGGCATTGTCATTTTCTCCCCATGAGATCTCTGCGGAGATAAAGAAGAAGATTCCCGGGTTCACGATCCGGTATGCTCCTGATTACCGGCAGCATATAGCCGACAGCTGGCCTCAAAGTATCGATGATTCGGTCGCAAGGGCCGAATGGAACTGGAAGCCGGAATATGACCTGGCAAGGATGACCGCCGATATGCTGGAGAATTTGCGGTAGGAGGGGTGGCGGCCCATGGCTGATTGCCGGGAGACTGCGGGGAGATATGCGATTGCCGGTGCTCCCATGCACTCTACTGATCCGGTAGACTTAATTTTTCTTATCTTGCAGGTTCAACACGACTCTCTATGCTCCGTATTACCGGCTGTCTGGTCCTTGTTTTTACCATGCTTACCGTAATGGCGACACCTGCTCCCAATTTCCGTAATGGCTGGTGGCGTGCCAGGCTGGAACGGAAGGATGGTCATGATATCGTTTTTAATTTCGAGGTGAAGGACAGCGGCGGCAGACAGGTGCTGTATATCCGCAATGCGGGCGAGCGGCTGCTGGTCGACGACATCAAACGCGAAGGTGATTCCGTGCTGATCCGGATGCCTTTTTATGAATCGCAGCTTCGGGCGCGTGTAACGACCGAAGGGAACCTGGAGGGGGTCTGGCTAAGGCATCTTGCCAGCGAGTGGCAGGCGATGCCCTTCAAGGCCGTGTATGGCGAGGGGTATCGTTTTGCGGGCAGTGAGCCGGGTGCGGGCGTCAGTGTATCGGGACGGTGGGCGGCAGTGTTTCGCGCTCCTGGCGACTCGACTTTCCGCGTAGGGGAATTCGAGCAGAGAGGGTCGAGGGTCACCGGTACTTTTCTGGATGCAGGCGGCGACCTTCGTTATCTCGAGGGAGTGGTCGCGGGCGACTCGATGAAGATCTCCTGTTTCGACGGGACACATGCTTATTTTTTTACGGCCCGGATCGACGGCAACACGATGACGGGAATGCAATATTCAGGTCCTGCCGCCTCCGCTACCTGGACGGCGCATAAGGACGCAAGTGCGAAACTGGAAAACCAGTTCGCCATGACCAAATGGAACAAGGATAAACCGTTCACTTTTACTTTCCGGGATCTGGACGGACATGAGGTTTCCTTGTCCGATCCGCGTTTCAAGGGCAAGGTCGTGCTGGTTCAGATCATGGGCTCCTGGTGCCCTAACTGCATGGACGAAACACGCTTCCTCAGCGGGTTTTATGATCAATATCAAAGTAAAGGTGTGGAGGTCGTCGCACTGGCCTATGAACGCAGCACCGATTTCGCCCGTAGTAGCAGTAGCGTTCGTACATTCCAGCAACGGTTCCATGTCCGGTATCCCATGCTGATCACGGGAGTGACGGTAGGCGATCCGCAGCGGACTGAAAAGACACTGCCGCAACTGGATGCTATCGCCGATTTCCCCACCACCATCTTTGTCGGGAAGGACGGCAAAATTGCCATGATACATACCGGATTCAGCGGGCCCGGTACCGGCGCCCATTATGAGGATCAAAAGAAAGAGTTTTATACCATCGTGGATCAGCTGCTGAAGTGATCACTTCCACCAGACCCTGCCTACATACCTGGATTGATCGATGAGGCCGAGGTAGCGCGAATCGCGGCTGTTCCCGCGGTTATCACCCAATACGAAGAATTTTCCGGGAGGGATCTTCAACGGCCCGAAATGATCCCGGTTCCAGTTCTGTTTATATTGCAGATAAATATCTTCGTCGCGCAGCCCACGGGGCAGCATATAGCGCTCGAAAGGCAGCGCGTTTTCGGTTACGTATTTGTCCTCCAGCGAGATGTAAAGCGTATCGGTATACGGCGGAATGACGTAGAACTGTTTGCGATCATATACCAGGCCGCCG
>DASYSV010000455.1:0-4320 GCA_036010185.1 Puia sp. | reverse complement strand
CTCCGTGCCGTTGATATTTCCCTTGTCGTCAGAGGTGTATTGGACGCGCCTGGACCCGTCGGGGAGGAAATCCACCAGCTCCATCCCCGAGCCGCCGCTCTCCGACTCTCCGATCTGTGCGCCCGTCTTGTCGAAATACTTCGCTTTTTGCAGGCGACCGTTCGAATAATTCTGGACGCTGTAAACCTTTCCGTCGTCGTCGAAATACCTGATCTCGCCGACGAATTTGCCGTTCTTCTGGTTGGCCGTATAGCGCAGGGTGCCGTTGTCGTGGTATTCCCTGTACTCGCCTTCGGATTTATCGTTGAGGAAATGATCGACCGTCTTCAGCTGTCCGTTGTTGTACCAGGATTTCCATTCTCCGTCCTGTTTCCCGGCCTTGTAGTTGCCATCCATGTATAGCTGACCGTTGGGATAATATTTCCTGTACTCTCCCTCCAGCTCGCCGTTCTGATAGGACGCGATCACCTCGACCGTGCGGTCGGCGGCCCAACTCCTGACCTCGCCATTGAGAGTTCCGGAGGTATAGTGTTCGAGAAGGGCTGTATCGCCGTTATTACGATAGGTGAGTTTTACGCCGTCCTCTTTTCCTTCATGATAATGGGTAATGGTATGCGGGGTGCCTACCCAAAAGTAGGAGACCGCTTCGCCTTCGAGCTGTCCCTTTTTGTACCAGGAATGGGTCGACATCGTCCCGCTGTTGAAATAAAAGGTCTCTTCACCTTCCTGTTCGCCGTTGACATAGAATTCTTTTCCTCTTGGCTTCCCGTCGAAAAAGTAGGAATTGAACCAGCCTTCTTTTTTGCCGTTGTCATTGTAGGTGCCCGTAGACCGGATATTACCCGGGTTATAGAAGAAGTTCCAGTTGCCGAGAAGCCTGTCCTCTTTGACGAGATACCGGCCGTGTGAAGACAGCTCGCCATTGGAGAAGAACCAGGACGCGGACGCCGTGTCGCGTTGCGCATAGTTGAGCTCGCGGGTCGAGCGGATATGGTTGAAATAAGTGACCGTAGCGTCGAGAAGCGCCTGTACCTCTTTTTTGTTCCGCCGGTGGTATTCCTGGATGACGGGGATGTCTACTCCGAGGAAAAGGCGGTTGATGAAGGGTTCGAACTGGCGGTTGGAAAAAACGGATTTGAAAAAAGGGATATAGTATTGCATCCAGAAATCGCTATCGGATGGCTCGTAATTCATTTTCTCGAAGACGACCTGTATCTGGCGGGAGATGGGATCGTCCAGCTGGATCATCGTCTTGTAGTTCCGGTCCAGCGCGATCTTCGATTGCAATATCTGTTCCAGCAGCTGGTAGTTCCCGGCAGCATCGTCTTTCCTGTGGACGAGGAAGGTTTGGATCGTGTCCATGTTCTTGGCTATGGCGTCCATCCATCGGATGCAGCTGGATTTGTATCTGCCTTCGGGGTTGAGGAGAAGATAACCCATGAAGCTGAGAAAGGCCGGGACCAGCTTACCCTGGTTGATCGCGCAATAGCCCAGCTTATAATGCGAGCTATAGGAATAGGGGTCCTTCAGCAGCGCCTGTTTGAAGACGGCTTCGGCCTCCGGATAGCGACCGAGCTTGATCAGCGCGGAACCCTTGTTGAGATAGAGGATGGAATAGGCAGGATATTTGTTGATAGCCGAATCGTATACCTTTATTGCCTGTTCGCTGGCTTCCGACTCGTTGAGGGTATTGCCGATCTGGTTATAAAGATCGGGCCGGCGTTCGGGATCGGCCGTCAGCGCGAGTCCTTTTCTGGCATATTCGAGGGATGCGGAGAACTGACTATCTTCGTATAGACAGGAGCTGATTCCGTACAGTGCCCGGATATAGTTGGTATCGTTGCGGTCGATCCGCCGAAAGACGTCGATAGCCTTCTTATACTGGCCCGAATCGTATAGGGTCCCGGCCTGTTCGATCAGTTGACCGGATACGATAAGCGGATTGTTTTCCTGGGCATACAGGGAGAAGGAAATCAGCGTAAGGGTGCACGCGATGAGATGCCTGGTCATATGGTTCTGGTTAGGAGTGGTTGGTCCCGCCGTAGGAAAATACAACCTTATTTATTGAATAACGTATAAATGTGCGAAATATATATATGCCGACTCCAATAGAGAATAAATCTTTGAAAAATTTGAACACCTTCGGGATCGATGCCCGTGCAAGGTATTTTTCCGCCTTTTCCTCCGCAGATGAGCTGGCCGGGTTGCTGGATTGGGCTGGCGGCCGCCGTAAGGTGGTATTGGGAGGGGGCAGTAATATCCTCCTCACGGGGGATATCGACGGTATCGTGCTGCAGAATGCCATCAAGGGGATCGAGCTGGTGGATGAGGACGAAGAGCATGTGTATGTACGCGCCGGGGCAGGGGAGGACTGGACGAGGTTCGTCGATTACTGTATCGGCAGGGATTGGGCCGGTGTGGAGAACCTCTCGCTGATACCCGGGAGTGTCGGAGCCGCGCCGATGCAGAATATCGGGGCGTATGGGATGGAATTGGAGAATGTATTCCTCGAACTTGACGCCTGGAGCCTGGCGGACAGGAATGTCCGTACTTTTACGCTGGGGGATTGCGAGTTCGGTTATCGCGACAGTGTTTTCAAACGGCATTATCGTGATCAGTCGGTGATCCTGAGCGTCACGCTCCGGTTGCGGAAGAAGCCGATCTTTCATACGGGCTATGGGGCGGTACAGGATGAGCTGGATAGGATGGGAGTGAAGGAGCTCAGTATCCGGGCCATTTCACAGGCCGTGATCGCCATCCGGCGGAGCAAGCTGCCCGATCCCGCGCAGATCGGTAATGCCGGGAGTTTTTTCAAAAATCCGATAGTAGCGGGTGACCAGTTTGCGCAGCTGCAAGCGAAGTTTCCGGGCATCGTCGGATACCCCGATCCCCTGGGACAGCGCACGAAACTGGCTGCGGGTTGGCTGATCGAGCAGTGCGGCTGGAAGGGCTACCGCAAGGGCGATGCGGGTGTGCATGAACGTCAGGCGCTGGTGCTGGTGAATTATGGGAATGCCCGCGGTGCCGATATCTACCGGCTCGGTGAAGAGATTGCGGCGAGCGTGCGCGACAAATTCGGTGTCAGCCTCGAGCGCGAGGTGAATTTACTGTGAGCCAAAGGCTCACCCGCCGAAGGCGAATCATTAGCCTCAGTTGAATTCATCTCCTTCCAGGTCCTCGTCCTCGCTGCCGAAGCTACTACCGGAAGAGCCCAGGTTCACCATCGACCCGATCAGATCCTTAAACTCTATCTTTCCTTCGACTACTTTCTTACTGATCAAAGAATACGCGGCCAGACCGTGCAGGACGAATTCCATCAATAACGCCGCCTCTCTTTCGTTGGCGTGCTTGAAGTATTTTTTCACCAGCGCGTGCAGACCGTCCACTTTATACAGCTGTTGTATCTTCTCGTGATCGGGTGTATTGAAGAAAAGGTTGAGATGGTTCCCTTTGTCGAACCAGTGGGTGATCGGACGGAAGGGATTGTCTTCGCGGCTGTCGGATTTCCTTTTCTTTAGCTGGTCGGGGTTGGGGAAATAATTGACGAATTGCGAGCGGAATGCTTTCTCCAGCAGATTGAACGCCACCTGGTAGGGACCTTCCTGTTCGCCTTCATACACCAGCTCGATCTTACCCGTAATAGAGGGTACGATGCCGACGAGATCGCTCATCCATACGGGCGTTTCCTTTTCGTTGTTGAGGATGGCCCGGCGTTCCGCGGCGCTGACGGCATTTTCAAACGCCGCGATGGTAAGGCGTGCGGAAACCCCGCTTTTCTTATCCACGTATTCGCTGCCCCGGGCTTCGAATGACACCTGTTCGATCAGACGTTTGACAAGATCGCTCACGATGACGCGACCCTTTTGCTCTTCATGAATATCCGCTTCCTGTTCGGTAATAGCCAGCGCCGTCTCGATACTTTTTGGATAATGGGTCAGGATCTGGCTTTCGATACGGTCCTTCAGCGGGGTGACGATCGAGCCGCGGTTGGTATAGTCTTCGGGGTTGGCGGTAAACACGAACAGCATATCCAGCGGCATGCGCAGTTTGAAACCCCTGATCTGGATATCGCCTTCTTCCAGGATATTGAAAAGAGACACCTGTATCCGCGCCTGCAGATCGGGGATCTCGTTGATGACGAAGATGCCGCGGTTGCTTTTTGGGATGATACCGAAATGGATCACCTCTTCATCGGCGAAGGTGAGCCGCAGATTGGCAGCCTTGATGGGATCGATGTCTCCGATGAGGTCGGCTACGCTGACGTCCGGCGTCGCCAGCTTTTCTCCATACCGCTCGCTGCGATGCAGCCAGCTGATCGGG
>DASYSV010000375.1:0-6820 GCA_036010185.1 Puia sp. | reverse complement strand
TCATCAGGCAGGAATTCATGGCCACACTGCGACAATTCAGAACCTTCCACGCGGCCTTCGATAAAGGGCAGGTGAATATGCAGGAGTTCGACCGGTATTCGGCCCGGGCCGTTACGGCACAACTGGCGGCTTTGATCGATTCGGGCATAGGGGAAACCAATGCTTACAATAAATAAATATAAATTCTATGGATGCTCTGTTGAGATTTTTGCCGGAGTTCAAAGGTAAGCACCGACTGGCAAGGCTGCTTTTGAAAAATGACCTGGCATCAAAAAAGGACGTGATGGTCAAGGGCCGTTATGGTTGCAGGTACCTTTTACCTAACCTCGTCGAGAATGTTAGCTTCGAGATTTATATCAACGGCATATACGAAAAAGCTTCCTCCGACTTTATTGTAAGCAGGTTGGGCGAAGGGGCCGTCTTCCTGGATATAGGCGCCAACATCGGGGCCATCGGCATCCCTGTTCGAAAGCAAAGAGCCGATTGCACTGTTGTATGTGTAGAGGCTGCGCCCTGGCTCAATGACTATCTCGGGAAAAACCTCGAACTGAACGGTTTCGGCGATATAAGGAAGATCAATAAGGCCCTATATCATACGGATAACGAAATCCTTAACTTTTATTCGCCTTCAGAGAAGTTCGGTAAGGGCTCCTTATCCCCTGTCTATACCGACCAGGCGGTAAAAGTATGCACGGTCACTGTCGATACGCTATTAAAGGAATTGCATCTCCCGAAGGTCGATTTTATAAAGGTTGACGTGGAGGGGTATGAATACGCCGTTTTCCAGGGGATGGAGCAACTGCTGAGTGGAAAAACACCGCCGGATATCTTTTTCGAATTCGAAGATTGGGCGGAACAAGCAGCGGGCGTTACTCCGGGCAGCGCCCAGCGATTGCTCCTGGACAAGGGATACGAACTGTTCACGCTTGGACCCAACGGTAACCTTGAACCTTTGTCCGGCGCCCTAAGCAAGGGTAGCCTCATGCTTTTCGCTTCCGTCAAAAGATCCCGATAGCTTACCTTTGTCTATGCAAGCCGAGACCATGAAGAGCCGATATTATCTTACCAGCATATTGGAAGCTGCCATTTTCCTGCTTTCCCTCGTGACGGATTGGTATTCCCCGCTGGTGATCACTTTGATGGTCATCGTTCTCCTGTCGATGCTGAACCGCTTGGGGAAGGGCATCGTACTCCGCGAGATTATTGCGCTCCACATCTGTTTTGTGTGCCTGGTGGCGCCCCTGCTCGGATATGACATATTCAACCAAAATAACCGGCTGGCCCGGATGTTTATAAAATACATGCTCGTACCCCAGCCGGAGTATTATGGCTTCGCCCTTCCGGCAGTCTCCGGCTTCATCACCGCAATCTGCTGGCCCATCGGAACCAGAAAATACGACGATAAGGGTAAATTCATCCATCAGCTCATCGATCGGGCGAAAGCCATCCTTGAACAGCAAAAAAAGGCACCTCTGTACCTGCTCATCATAGGCACCATCACATTCTTTTTCTCTGCCTATCTGCCCGTAGCGGTCCGGTTCGCCTTCGAGCTGCTTTTTTTTGCGTCCTTTGCCGGCTTCCTGTACGTCTATTACCAACAGAGATCCCGTTATCGAAGTGTCGTCCTTACCGTCTTCACCATAGTCATCGTGGCTGCCGCAGTTACTTCCGGTATTTTCACCATCGTAGCCTACATGAGCCTTACCCTCTTCTCTTTTTTCTTCCTCGGCCGCAGGGCCAGTCTTTTCAAGAAGATACTCGTTTTGCTGTTCGGTGTGTTGGTCTTACTGATCATCCAAAGCGTAAAGCCTACCTACCGCATTATGACCTGGGGAAAAAGCTATGCGGGCAATAAGGCTGCTTTATTCGGAGATCTCGTGGTGGAAAAGCTGTCGAACCCAAATCTGATTTCGGCGGAGGCCTTCTTCCCCATTTATGAGCGGATCAATCAGGGTTATAACGTGACGCTGGTCATGCGGCGGTTTCCACAGGTTGTGCCGTTTGACATGGGTAGCAATCTGTTGCGCAACCTGGCGTCCGCGCTCGTTCCCAGGTTCCTGTGGCCCGATAAACCGAACGCGGGCGGGAAATACAATATGGCTTATTATGCCGGGTTTTATATCAACGGCTGGTCCACCAACGTGGGACCGCTGGGAGAGGCCTATGGCAGTTTTGGCGTAACCGGCGGCATCATCTACATGATACTCCTCGGCGCCTTCATCCGATGGGCCTACAAGCTGGTGTTCAAACTGGCGAACAAAATGCCGTTATTGATCTTCTGGATACCCGTATTATTCTATGAGGCTACTTATGCCGCGGAAACCGATACTCTCCAGATCATGAACTCCCTGATCAAGGCCGCGTTCTTCGTCTGGCTTTTGTACAAATTGTTCCCGACCCTATTCGGAGAAGAAAGAAAGAACACGCGACGCCGGGTTCGGACTGCTCTACCGTATACGACGGGTCCGGCCCGTTTCGAACCCTGATCATTATGCCTACATTATGTTTGCTCTTCAGAAGGCCCGCACAACGATTTCATAGCATCGAAAGAGTATTCGGTCAGCTGGATGATCAGCTGGGAGAGGAATTCCGGGTCGAAAAGACCTTTCTTCCGTATTACAGCAGTTCGATCTTCAACCTGTTACGGAACATCCTGTTCACCCGGCGTCGTTCCGCGGATATCTTTCATGTCACCGGGGATGTCCATTATGCCGTTTGGGGCCTGCCCCGGGGGCGGACCGTCCTGACGATCCACGACCTGGTCTTTCTATACCGACCGGGCGGTATCAAACGACGCTTGTTCAAATGGCTGTTCCTCGACATGCCGGTCAGACATTGCGGCCTGATCACGACCATCTCGGAGGCTACGAAGAAAGATATCCTCGCCAATACGAAATGCGCTCCCGAGAAGATCGTGGTCATCCCGGACCCGGTAGATCAACGAATGCGCTATGTTCCGGCGGTGTTCGATGAGACCAACCCCGTGATCCTCTTTATCGGCAGCACGCCCAATAAAAATCTTCCGGGAGTGATCGAGGCGCTGGAAGGCGTCCCCTGCACACTCAATATCGTTGGAAAACCATCGCCGGATCAGGTAGACAAGCTCAATGAACGAAAGATCCGGTTCACCAATCGTTATGATCTTTCCGATGAGGAGCTCATCGCGCAATACATCGGGGCCGACCTCGTTTTATTCCCATCTACTTTCGAAGGGTTCGGCCTGCCTGTCGTCGAGGCGCAAAAAGCCGGCCGTCCCGTCATCACGAGCGATCTTGACCCGATGAGAGAAGTGGCAGGCGGCGCAGCCTGCCTGGTCGATCCCTATAAACCGGAATCGATCCGGGAGGGAGTGCTGAAGGTCATCCGCGATAAGGCGTATCGGGAACAGCTGGTAGAAAAAGGATTCATCAATGCGGAACGATTTTCACCCGGCGACATCGGAAGCCGGTATAGCGCCGCGTATAAAACGCTTTTATCATGTGCGGCATCGCAGCCATTTTAGATAGAAAAAACGGGACCATTCCGCAGGAGCTGATCGGGAAGATGACGAATGCCATGTCGCATCGCGGCCCCGACGCGGACGGGTTCTTCTGCGAGAACGAGATCGCACTCGGTCACCGCCGTCTGTCCATCATCGATCTGTCCACCGCAGCCAACCAGCCTTTCTTCGACAACTCGGGGCGATACGTCCTCGTCTTCAACGGGGAGATATACAATTATGCGGAGATCCGGCCGCTGATAAACGATTACGAGTTCCACACGAACGGCGATTCCGAAGTTCTGCTGGCCGCCTATATTAAATGGGGTCCCGGCTGTCTTTCCTATCTCCGGGGAATGTTCGCCTTTTGCATCTGGGATAAAAAGGAAAAACAGCTGTTCATGGCGAGGGACCGGATGGGGGTCAAACCGCTCTATTATTATCTCGACGATGAAAAGCTGCTCATCGCCTCCGAGATCCGCGCGATCCTCGCGACCGATCTGGTGCCGCGAAAACTCTCCGAGCCGGCCCTGCTCGAATATTTCGCTTATCAAAGCGTCAGCTTCCCATTCTCTATCATCGATGGAATACGACAGCTGGAGGCCGGAGCCTGGATGTCTGTCAGGAACGATTCGGTCGAGGTACAGCGGTACTGGGAAGTAGACCGGCCGCCGGTCTCCGATCACGACGACCCCGTCCGCGTCAAACGAAGGATAAAGGAGCTGCTCCTGCAATCCGTCAAACGCCGCCTGGTCAGCGACGTTCCCGTAGGAGCCTTCCTGTCGGGAGGCATCGATTCCAGCGCAGTGGTCGGTCTCATGGCCGAGATAAGCGCCGCCCCGAATACGTTCACCATTTCATTCGAAGAAAAAGAATATGACGAGTCGGTCTATGCCGAAATGGTGTCGCGAAAATTCAATACGAATCATACGAGGATATTGCTTCGTCCAACCGTTTTTTTGGACGAGCTGGAGAATTCGCTCGATGCTATGGATACACCCAGCGGCGACGGCGTAAATACCTATGTCGTGTCGAAGACCATCCGGCAACATGGGATGACGGTGGCGCTTTCCGGCGTGGGTGGTGACGAGCTCTTCGCAGGCTATCCTTTTTTTAACCAATACCTCCAGCTCCACGGGAAGAAAGCGCTGTGGAAGTCACCCGCACTGCTGCGGAAAGCACTGGCCGCAGTCATGGCGCCCGGCAATGCCCACGGGGGAAAGGGAAAGATCAGACAGCTGCTAACCGCGGATTCCTGGTTCATCGACCGAAGCTATCCGGTTTTCCGACAGATATTGTCGCCTGCCCTTTTCCGGCAGCTGACCCGACTGCCCGCCGGCGATACCGCCGTAGCCCGCGAACTCTCGGCGCGAAAAAGCACATTATCCGGGCTGCCCTTGCTGAGCCAGGTTTCCGCGGCGGAATTTTTGGGCTATACCCAACATACCCTGTTAAAGGACACCGATCAGATGAGCATGGCGGTTTCGCTCGAGGTCCGCGAACCCTTTTTCGACCAGGACCTCGTGGAGTTCGTACTCTCCGTGCCCGATACTCAAAAGACACCCGTATATCCCAAAAGCCTGCTGGTGGAATCGCTGAAACCGCTGCTTCCCGATGAGATCGTATTCCGTAAAAAACAAGGCTTCACCTTCCCCTGGGAAGTTTGGATGAAAAAGGAGCTCCGGACTTTTTGCGACAGGCGCATCAGGAATATGGCGCAACGCCCATTTATCCGGGAAGAAAAGCTCCTGTCCTTCTGGCAGGCCTTCCTCGACGGAGACGCGCATATCCGGTGGCCCGAGATCTGGCTGTTCGTGGTGTTGGAATATTGGCTGGAAAAAAACCGGGTATCATGAAAAGATCATTTTTTACGGTCCTCTTTTTTGCGCTTTCACTTGCGACTTTCGCACAGGGAAGAGACGAGTTCAATGGTCCCTATAACAGCTGGGCAGACGTCAAAAAAAGATTCGGCGCACACGGCAACGGAAAAGACGACGACACCAAAGCCCTTCAAAACGCGCTCGACGGATTAAGCAATCCGGTTACCGGTACCAACCTCGGCGCGGGCGCCTATGTGGTCGTCTATCTCCCCGCCGGTACCTACTGTATTTCATCGACTCTCCAGCTCAAAGGGAAGATCGGTGTGACCATCATCGGCGAAGACCCTTCCCGTACCATCATCAAATGGATAGCCAAAGACTCCGGCACGATGCTCCTCTGCAACGGCTCCGCCTATTTCAAGATCGGCCGCCTCACCTGGGACAACGGCGGAGTAAAAGGCATGGAAGGCATCGGCGTTCATTGGTTGACGAAATGGAACAACGGCACGACACGCAGCTTCGCATCGCTGAACATCGAATTGTCCGATATGGTCTTCACTCCCGGCTTCCGGTATGGCATCGGGGGCGGGACGGTTCCAGGACCGGGCACGGGCGCCAATGATTCCGAGCTCGCCATCCGACGATGTAAATTCCAGAACTGCACCGTTTCAGGAGTGGAGATCCTCGGCTTCAATGCCATCGACTACTGGATCTGGGATTGCAGCTTCATCGGATGCAATTACGGTATTCACTGCACGAAGGGCACCTATCATGCCTATCGGTGCTATTTTTCCGGATCCACCTTCAGCGACGTGCATAACGACCAGGGCTATTATGTGTCGGTCCGGGGTTGCTATTCCGAAAATTCGAACGCCTTCTCGCTCGATGACGGCAGCAGCTGTAATCCTTTCAAACGCATCTTCCAGGATAATGTCATCCTGAAGCCTAAGTTCCTGCCGGTGGAATTCTATCACCTGGGCAAGATCACCCTGATGGGTAACCAGTTTTCGACCACTGTCGATACGACATTCAAGATCAGCATCAACACGAAAAGCTGGTGTCCCGGCATTTATGAAGTATTGTCGCTGCACAACAGCTATGGGTACAGATCGCCGATCCGCATCGCCTCCAATCCACAGAAGCTATATTCCTTCGGCGACACCTATAACCCCGTCGTCCGGGCAACGGCCGCCGCTTTCCTGAAGACCATGGATCAGACGCCCGCCCGGGTTTCGCGAAAAATATTCGAGGTGCCGGCGGGCGCGGACGCGGCTGCTATCCAATCCCTGATCTTTCAGGCCGCGGCCCTGAAGGGGCAAAGACCCATCATCCATTTCGGGGTCGGAACGTTTTATCTCGACCGTCCGCTCCTGGTACCCCCCGGGTGCGACATGCAGCTCACCGGTGACGGGCTCATCTATGCTTCCGTAATCACCGCCAAACAACCCGCGTCATCCACGGCTTCCCCTGCACGTCCCGCACAAGCCTCGCTGCCCGCCCTGCTCGTCGTCAAAGGGCCTTC
>DASYSV010000371.1:0-6229 GCA_036010185.1 Puia sp. | reverse complement strand
CTGTATTCCTTCGGCATGGTCCCCTCGACGGCACGCTCGAACCCCTGTGCAAGCGCGAGCCTCAGGATCGGGTATTTATCCCCGCTGGCTGATGAGGTCTGCGTATGCACCGTGTACTGCATGAACCCCGCCGGCGACTTCGCCGAGTCGAAGGATATCACCGCGGCGATCCTACCTCGTTCCAGATCCTTTCGGATGGTGACGCTATCCCGGTCATCGGACAATTTGACCATCTTGCTGTTCAGCAATCCGCGAACGATGGCCGTAGCCGAATCGCGGGGGTCGGCCAGCGCCACCGACACCGAAGGTCCGCCGCCGCCGATAAAACCGAATACCAATATAAAGACCAGGGGAAACCCGAAGCTGAATGCTACGGCGGATGGATTCCTCAATATTGCTTTAAAACTGCCTTTAGCGATGGCCAGCATGCCGCGCAGCTGGCTATAGTTGGTTGCCATTCCGGATTGTGATTCTATTCAATATTATTCAATCGTCAGATCGAAGGGGAGTTTCGTCTCCGAAACGCCGATCATGCTCTTTAGTTTCTTCAGGGTCATCCAGCTGCGATAATTTTCTTCGCCGATCTCCTCCCGGACCGCGGTCTTCATGCTGGTACTGTGTTTATACGTCCCCAGCAGACGGTCGAGAAAGCTCCTGGGTTCCGGATATTCCACAAGATGATAATCGCTGGTACCCGCCATCCGCGCGGCGCAATCCACCGCATCCTGCAGAGTACCGATCCGGTCGACGAGCCCCAACTCGGAGCCGGCAGTGCCGGACCAAACCCTTCCCTGCGCGATGCTATCCACGTAGCCAAGTCCCATCTTCCTGCCATCGGCCACCCTGCCCTTGAAGGTGGAATAGATGGTGTCTACCATATTTTGTACGAGCGCCCGCTCGGAGGGCGTCAGCGGCCGTGTCGTGGAAAGCAAATCCGCTTCCGGTGCCGTTTTCACTCCGTCGAAGGTGATGCCCAGCTTGTTGTTAAAAAAGGATTTCAGGTTGGGGATGATGGTGAACACTCCGATGGAGCCCGTTATGGTCCCGGGCAGCGCGAAGATGCTGTCCGCATTGCAGGAAAGATAATAGGCGCCCGATGCGGCCACATCGCCGAAACTCACGATTACGGGCTTGTCTTTTTTGGCCAACTCAACCTCGCGCCAG
Organism: Puia sp.; assembly: GCA_036010185.1. Taxonomy (GTDB): domain Bacteria; phylum Bacteroidota; class Bacteroidia; order Chitinophagales; family Chitinophagaceae; genus Puia. Next base: position 5,065 of record DASYSV010000371.1, on the reverse strand, counting down.
ATATTCTCGCTCGCCAGCGAGCTTCCCCCACCGGAGTTGACACGGATAACGATGGCCTTTATATCCTTATCGAAACGGGCCTTGCGGATCAGCCAGCGATACGTGTCGGAACCGATCTCGTCACGCTCTCCTTTTCCATCGACGACGTCTCCTTCCGCATAGATCAAGGCGATCCTGTCCTTCCCCACTTTCCTGAAATCGACGGACTTCGCATATTTGCCCAACGGAACGAAATTGATCCAGCCATGCGCGACGACACCCAGCTTGGACCGCAATTCATCCTTGACCTCATCGTCATATTTTAATCCGTCTACCAGCCGGTATTGCAACGCGTCCGCCGCACGGACGATCAGATGCTCATTGGCGCATTTGCGAAGGACGGCCGTATCCAATCCCCTGCTCTCCGCCGTGGTCCGGAGAAGACGGTTATAAAAATCACCCAGCAGCTGCGTCAGCTGAATACGATTGGCGTCCGACATATGGTCTTCGCGCAACGGCTCCGTCGCACTCTTGAACTTGCCGGCATAAAAGATCTGCGGATCGATCTCCAGTTTCTTCAATGCGCCCTTCAGATAAAGCATCTCGGCGGAAAACCCCTTCCATTCCAGGTCTCCCTTGGGATTGCAGTAGATGCGGTCGGCCATGCTGGCCACATAATAGGCCTTTTGCGAGATGCCTTCCCCATATGCATAGACGAACTTCCCGCTCTTGCGGAAGCCGACCAATGCCTTCCTGATCTCTTCATTCGTGGCAAAGCCATTGGGGTCGCCATTGCATTTGAGGTAGATGCCTTTGATCGCGGAATCGCCGGCGGCGTGTTTCAACAGCCTCACGACATCATAGACGCCTGGAACATCGTATTGATCATCGGACCCGAGATCCGACAGCGGATTATCCTGTACCTGTTCCTTGTAGGACTGATCCAGATCTACGACCAGTACACCCTTTCCGCCGACATCGGGCCTGCCCGGTGAAAGTATGCCGCCGACGACACCCATCAGGATGAATACGGCGAGTACGGTAAACACCGCCAAAGCCAGCAAAGCGGCGAAAAATGTTTTGAAGAATCCTCGCATGTGCAATAATTAATTATCTGAGCGTGCCAAAATTAAAGATATTTGGGCCCCCGAAAGTAAGGAATCTATGAACATCTCCTATTTATTGATAGGTGGCAACGAAGGAGACCGGGAAAACCGGCTGGCAGAAGCAAGACGACAGATCATGGAAATGGCAGGTCCGATCCGGAAGACTTCTTCTCTATATGAGACAGCGCCCTGGGGCAATCTGCACCAACCCTGGTTCCTCAACCAGGCCCTTCAGGTGGAAACAACATTCGACGCAGCGACCTTGATGACCTCGCTCCTCGGCATTGAAGAGAAAATGGGACGCAAACGTCTCGAAAAATATGGCTCACGCGCCATCGATATAGATATTCTTTTTTTTAACGATGCGATAGTGGCTGAACCCGGTATGATCATCCCTCATCCGGAGATCGCCAACCGGCGTTTTGTCCTGGAGCCGATGGACGAGATCGCTCCCGACTATATCCATCCCGTCCTCGGAGTGTCGGTACAGCAGTTGCTGCAGACCTGCACCGACCCCCTGGAAGTAAAACGCTTAGATGCAAAACGCGGCGCATGAAGTATCACTTTATTACCATTGAAGGAAATATCGGCGCGGGAAAAACGACACTCGCGCACCTGCTGGCACGACATTACAACGCCCGGCTGATCCTCGAACAGTTTGCCGATAATCCCTTCCTTCCCAAATTCTATGAGAACCCGGGCCAATATGCCTTCCCGCTCGAGCTGTTCTTCATGGCCGAACGCTACAAACAGCTGAAAGAACTTGTCCACGCGGGCGACCTCTTCCAGTCTCTGACCATCTCAGATTATCTGTTCACCAAATGCCTCCTCTTCGCCCGTGTCACACTGGCGGAACAGGAATTCCGGCTGTACCAGAAATTCTTCGAGATCCTCGAATCACAGATCATACAGCCGGAGCTGGTCATCTATCTCCATGCGCCCGTCTCCAAACTCCAGGCCAATATCCGCAAACGCAACCGGCCCTACGAACAGTCCATTCCCGACGACTACCTGCTCCGAATCCAGGAGACCTATACGCAGTACATCCGCCAGCACAATACCCCTACCCTTTTCGTCGACGTCAGCAACGCCGATTTCCTGGGTAACGAACGGCATATCCGGGTGATCCTGGATGCCCTCGAAGGCCATCGGGGTGAAGGACAGCAATATTTAACCTTACCTTAGTGCAGATGACAGAGCAACGCAAACTGACTGCACTGGAAATCTTAAAGATCCCCGAATACCGGAATTTCATCCTTGCCCGCTTCTTTTACGTGATGGCCCTTCGGATGGTGACCACCATCGTCGGCTGGCGTATCTATGAGATCACCCGAAACCCGTTCGCTATCGGGCTCATCGGTCTTTCCGAATTCCTCCCCGCCTTTTGCCTGGCGCTGTATGCAGGCCATGTCATCGACAAAAGCGATAAACGCGCCCTGCTGCTCAAAACGACGACCACCTACCTGCTATGCGTGATCGGCCTTCTGGCACTGTCCTTCGGACCGCTGACCCGCTCGCTGCAAAGTCATTGGATCCAATGGCTGACCTATACCATCATTTTCTGCACAGGGGTCATCCGCGCTTTCGCCGGCCCCGCCCTGTCTGCCATCATCGCCCAGATCGTTCCCAAAGAAAAATTGCCGGCAGCCGTCACCCTCAACACGACCGCCTTCCTCTTCGCTTCCGTGACGGGTCATGCCACGGCCGGGTTCCTCATTGCGCATTCCAGTTACCTTTTCTGTTTCAGCGTGGTCGGCGTCTATGTCCTCATAGCGTGGGCCTTTCTTTTTTCCGTAGGTCCCAAGCCGATCATGGCCAGTGGCGATCGGCGCACCTGGGAAAGCATCAAAGAAGGATTGCGTTTCGTCTTCCATACAAAGGAAGTGCTGGGCGCGCTGGCCCTCGATCTTTTCGCCGTCCTTTTCGGCGGCGCGGTCGCCATGATCCCCGTATATGCGCGCGATATCCTGAAGGTGGGTCCCATCGGTTTCGGCTGGCTCAACGCTGCTTCGGATATCGGTTCCATCGTCATGATGATCGCTCTCACACTGCGGCCGTTACACCGCCGCCAGGGTTATGTCCTCCTGTACGCCGTCGCCGGCTTCGGCCTTTGTATCATAGTATTCGGAGTCTCCCATATTTTCCTGGTTTCATACGTGGCCCTGATCTGCAGCGGCATGCTCGACGGCATCAGCGTCATCATCCGCGGGACCATCGTCCAGGTAAAGACCCCCGACCCCATGCGCGGTCGCGTCTCGGCGGTAAATTCGATGTTCATCAATTCCAGCAACGAGCTCGGCCAGTTCGAAAGCGGGGTCGGCGCACGTCTGATGGGCGTGATACCTTCCGTCGTCTTCGGCGGATGCATGACCCTGGCCGTGGTCGTCGTCACCTGGTTCAAGGCCCCAAGCCTGCGGAAGATGGAATATTAATATATTTGCAAAAACCACTTGCCATGCACCGCCGCATTTTCCTCCAACAATCTTCGCTCGCGCTCGGAGCACTCTCTCTGCCCGGAAAAGCATTGTTCCACCAGGACCCATGGAAAATGCGCATATTGCGAAACAACGTCGGCATCTTCTATGAGAAAGGCGGCACCATCGCATATTACCTTTCCCCCGAAGGCATCGTCGTGGTAGACGCCGAATTCCCCGAACAGGCCGGCCATCTTATCGCGGAGCTGAAAAAGCAATCCGACAAACCCTTCGCGATGCTGATCAACACGCACCACCACGGCGATCACACCGGCGGGAACATCGCCTTCAAAGGCATCGTCGCTCACGTTGCCGCGCATACGAACTCGCTATCCAACCAGCAACGGGTCGCCACGACACAACATACGGAGGACAAACAACTCTATCCCGACATCACCTACGGTGACGATTGGGAATACAAGATCGGAGACGAAAAGATAAAGACCACTTATTTCGGCGCCGCCCATACCGACGGCGACAGCATCATTCACTTCACCAACGCAAACATCGCACACATGGGTGACCTGATGTTCAACCGACGCTGGCCCTTCATCGATCGCAGCGCCGGCGCGTCGATCGCCAGTTGGATCGCGGTACTCGACAGATCGCTGAAAAAGTACGACAACGACACGCTCTTCATATTCGGCCACGCCTTCGACCCCGACAAGGTCACCGGCAATAAGGACGACCTCCGCGCCATGAAGGACATGCTCTCCCGGCTGCAGGATTTCGCCGCCGGCTGGGTCAAAGCCGGCAAGACCAAAGACGATCTGCTAAAGGAAAAAGCCATCCCGGGCGTCACCGAATGGCAGGGCGACGGTATCCAAAGACCCCTGCAGGCAGCCTACGAAGAAGCAACGGCGGCGCCGCGAAGCTAAGGCACCGCCTTCATCAGTCGCTCGAGCACCACATAAACGATTGGACAGAATGTAGAATTCTTCAAGGTCAGCGCCGGCCGCTTCACCAGCACATCCTCATCCGTATAAGGAAACCGCTCGCAATCCGAAGGCCGGACCTCATAGATGCTGCAAAGATTGTCAGCGCCCAGGAAAGGACAGGGCGTCGTCTTCGCTACGTAATCCCCGTCCTCATCGAGCCTGAGATATTGTTCGATGAACTCGCTTTCCTTCAGCCGGAGATGACGCGAGATCCGCTTGATATCCGGGGTCTTGAACCGCGGAGAATACCGCTTGCAGCAATTGGCGCACTCCAGACAATTGACGGCCCGGAACCCCTCTTCATGCGCCTCGGGCAACGCCTCCAGGATCCTGTTCCGCTTTGGCGCCCTGTCGGCTTTCTCCAGCCAGCGTTTATAGATCTTTTGCCGCTCGGCGGCCTTTTTTTCCCAATTATTTAATAATTCACTCATACATAACCCTTTGCATACTTTTAACAACTTGCCCCGCTGCAAAGGTGCATTATTTACCTTATTTTTAGCCCGTGGAAGACCTCCGAGAACAAATACTGATCCTGATCAGCAGTCCGCTATACCTTATCATCATCGGA
>DASYSV010000324.1:0-7955 GCA_036010185.1 Puia sp. | reverse complement strand
ATTCGCGGCTTCGTCCGATGGGTTTGCGGATCAGCAGACGCGAGACCTTTCCGGGATTGTTCCAGCATTCACTCGCCACCTGCTGGCATCGGGCCATGTCCTTGGGGAAAATGGTCGTATAGAACAGGATATGCTGGATCTCTTCCTCAGTATACCCGAAGGTCTTCAGAAAGGCAGGATTTGCATAGGTGAATTGACCGGCGCGGTTGATCCGGATGACATAGTTGGTTTGAGACCGCAGGATCGATGCCAGGAATTTGCTCTCGTGGAGCAGGTCATTTTTTGCTTTTTGAAGCTCGTTATAATTTTTTTCGCCTTTTTTGAAGGCAGGTTCGAGAACGAGGATGATCAGACCGAGGATAGCGGCGATCAGCGAGATCAGCTTACCGGTATCGATGGTCGCTACTTCTCCGTTAGTCTCGTTTACCAGCGTCGAATAATGCTGGTTGATCTCCCCCATCAGCGAGTTGTATTTCGCTTCGTTGTACAACAGGTTGCGCAGATAGAGCTTTTTATTCATGGCCAGCAGCAATGAGTCCGACTGCGTCAGCTCCTGCCCGATGGCGGTCACGGCCTCGAAAAAAGGCTGAGAGGTGGAGAGCAATAATTTTATCTGGAATATCTGCTGCGGCACGGGGGAAGGCGTGGATCCGGCCTGTTGCTGCAGTAATGCCTGGCTACCCTGGAATTCAGGTATCAGCCTGCCAAGCGTGTCCCTGACCATGGAGGCCGTCCGTTGGTCAGAAGTGTTCAATAGCAGGATCGACTCCTTGGCAATGCTCTGGCTGAGGGTCTGCAGGTGGCCCGACCGGTTGATAGCTTCAATTAATTCCTTGTTTTCCAGGGATCTTATACGGTTGATATAATATCCGAAGAAATTGAATAAGAGCACCAATACCAATAAGACGACCGAAATTCGGACTAATTTGCGAAAAGGGCTTTTCATGAATAATGTTGCGCGAATTCGGCTTTAAAGCGAAAATAAGCCTCATTCGCGCAACAGGCTAATTTCGGACCTTCGGTCGAACCGCTGGAAGCGGTTCCGGTCTAACAGGAATTCTACCTAATAGGAACGAAAAATCCCCCGTTTAAGTTTCCGGGACTACAAAAAAATCGGGGTAAATACTTAGTGGCTGGCTATTAATAGTTTATAACCTGTTCTTCCATAACGTCGGGCAATGAACGCCACTCGTATTGCTGGTTGCGTAACTGGGGCTCGAAACCGGCCCCGCGGATCGCCTCCTGGATACCCTTTGCCGTGAAACGGTGCGGGGCGCCCGCGGCGCTGACGACATTTTCTTCCAGCATGATACTCCCGAAATCGTTGGCCCCGGCATGCAGACATAGCTGGGCCGTCTGTTTACCCACGGTCAGCCAGGAAGCCTGAATATTTTTCACGTTCGGCAGCATGATACGGCTGATCGCGATCATACGGATATATTCTTCCGGGGTGGTCAGGTTGTGGACGCCGCGGATGCGTGTCAGCAGGGTATCCACGTCCTGGAAGGTCCAGGGGATAAAAGCCAGGAATCCTTTGGCGTTTTCCGGTTTTCGGGATTGTACCTCGCGGATCTTTACCAAATGTTCCATTCTTTCATGCAGGGTCTCCACATGCCCGAACATCATGGTCGCGGACGTGGTGATATGCAGGTTGTGCGCCTCGTGCATGATGTCGAGCCACTCCCGGGCGCCGCATTTTCCCTTGCTGATCAGACGGCGTACCCGGTCGACGAGTATCTCCGCGCCGGCCCCCGGTAACGAGTCCATTCCTGCTTTGCGTAGCGCGGAAAGAACGGCATGGTGGCTCATCTTTTCCAACTTACAGATATGCGCCACTTCGGGTGGCCCCAGCGTGTGCAGCTTAAGGGCGGGGTATAGCTCTTTCAACTGGCGGAAAAGATTCGTATAAAAGCTGAGACCCAATTCGGGATGATGACCGCCCTGGAGGAGCAGCTGGTCTCCGCCCCAGCGAAAGGTCTCCTCTATCTTTCTTTTATAGGTGTCGATATCCGTGATATAGGCATCGGCATGCCCGGGTATGCGATAGAAATTGCAAAACTTGCAGTTGGCGATACAGACATTGGTCGTATTGACATTCCGGTCGATCTGCCAGGTGACCTTTCCGTGAGGCACGGCCGATTTCCTCAATTCGTCCGCCACCGCCATCAGCTCCGTCAAAGGGGCTTCGCGGAAAAGGGTGACGCCTTCTTCGATGTCGAGGAACTCTCTCCTCAATGCTTTCTCGTAAAATGTTGATAGACTCATGACTGCTGTTGATAGGCGCAAGATTGCCGTTCGTGGATTCTTCCGCAAATGTACTTTGATGCGACCAAAATATGGGATATATTTAAGGACCAAAGCTAGACGATGCTTAACCAAAAACGCCAAAATGCGCGGCACTGGCAGCCCTGCCGCGGGGGCCGCTTCCTGCTTGTTCTCGCGACTGCACTCACTTTCATGAAGCAATCTCTTGTCGCCCAGGAGACCTTCGCTCAGCCGCCTTCCAAGCTGATCACGAGCTTTCCGATCACCATTTTTACCGGCGGGGTCATTCTGTTACGGGCCACGCTGGACAATTTTCCCGATAGCCTCAATTTCATCCTCGATACCGGCAGCGGCGGCATCTCGCTGGATTCCGTCACCTGCGAGCAGCTAAAGCTGAAACCTTTGCCTTCGGATAAGACGATTTTGGGCATTGCCGGTATCCGGCAGGTGAGGTTCCTGTATGACCGGACCCTCCATCTTCCCAATCTTACGGTAGATAGTCTGAACTTTCATGTCAGCGACTACGACATCCTGACCCAGGTATACGGTGCCAGGATCGACGGCATCATCGGGTATAGCTTTTTTTCCCGCTATATCGTAGACATCAATTACGATTCCAACCGGGTCTACGTTTACTCCCGCGGGTCCTTCCGCTACCCGCACGGGGGATATATGCTGCGACCGGTGATCGCCTCGCTGCCGATCATCGGCGCCGACCTGATGGATATCCAAAAGGTGACCGGCCGGTTTTATTTCGACACCGGGGCCGGTCTCTGCACCCTGCTTTCTACTGATTTCGTCACGGACAGCAATTTTCTGGACGGCCACAAAAAGTCCTATTATACGCAGGCTCAGGGGTTGGGAGGAAAGGCCATCATGCGTATGACCACCCTGAAAGAAGTAAAGGTGGGGCGCTACCGTTTTCGACGGGTACCGATATACATCTTTGACGATCAGTATAATGTAACGAGCTATCCCAATTTAGGGGGACTGATCGGGAACGATATTTTGCGGCGGTTCAACGTCATCCTGGATTATGGCCGCCGGATGATCTATATGACTCCTAACTCGCATTACAGGGATCCCTTCGATTATTCTTATACCGGTCTCGGCATGTACTGGGTGGACGGCGAGATCCGCGTGGGGGATGTAATGAAGGACTCGCCTGCCGAAAAGGCGGGTCTGAAGGAGGATGACGTCATCATCGCCGTCGGCAACAATTTCAGCAATAACATACAGGTCTATAAGAGCCTCCTCCAGAACGCCGGGGAAAAGGTGAAGATCATTGTCAAAAGAGGGACATCGCTCGAACAGATGGTCCTCCGGGTCAAAAGCATCCGCTAGATTTTCATTAAATTGCACCTTCCCCCAAGGCCCGGCCGGTTAGGCGGGCGTTGATGGGGTCAAGGACTTTACTATGATCAAGTATGACAGGTTTCAGCTGGACAACGGATTGCGCGTGCTCGTACATGAAGACGCTTCCACCCCGATGGTCGTCGTCAACGTCCTGTATGATGTCGGCGCCCGAGATGAAGATCCGAAAAAGACAGGCTTTGCCCATCTCTTCGAACACCTGATGTTCGGAGGTTCCGTCAATATCGACGATTTCGAAACACCGCTGCAGCTCGCGGGCGGCGAGAACAATGCCTATACGACCAACGACTTCACGAATTACTATATCCAATTGCCCGCGGAGAATATCGAGACTGCTTTTTGGCTGGAGAGCGACCGGATGTTATCGCTTGCTTTCAGTGAAAAAAGCCTCGAAGTTCAGCGGAAGGTCGTGATGGAAGAATTCAAGGAGCATTACCTGAACAAACCTTACGGCGACGTCTGGTTCAAGCTGCGGGAGCTGGTATATAAAGAGCACCCGTACCGCTGGATGACCATCGGCAGCGAGCTCAGTCATATCGAGCAGGCGCGGCTCGAAGATGTCAAAGGATTCTTTTTCAAATATTACCGGCCTGTCAACGCCATTTTGGTCGTTGCCGGAAAGGTGAATACGGCCCAGGCTCGCAGTCTGGCCGAAAAATGGTTCGGGGATATCCCCGCCGGAGATAAATATAGCCGTAGACTGCCGCATGAGCCGCTGCAGCGCGAAGCGCGCAAGCTGACGATACATGCCCAGGTGCCCCTGGATGCCCTGTATAAATGCTACCCGATGGCTTCCCGTACGGAACCTGGATATTATGTTGCGGATCTGCTCACCGAAGTGCTGGGGGGCGGAGCCTCTTCGCGGCTGCATCAGGCACTGATCAAGGAGAAACGTCTGTTCAGCCAGATCGATTGCTATCATACCGGGTCTGTGGATCCCGGGCTGGTGGTCATCGAAGGGCGGCTGATCAAAGGGGTGAGTATGGAAGATGCGGATAAGGCCGTGGAAGAAGAGCTGCACCGGCTTCAGAATGAACTTGTAGACGAAAAAGAGCTGGAGAAGGTAAAGAACAAAACCGAGGCTGCGATCGTGTTCGAAGACATGAGCGTCATGAATCGCGCCAATAGCCTGGCGATATACGAATTATTGGGGGATGTGAATATGATGAATACCGAGCTGGAAAAATACCGGGCCGTCACCGCTGGGGCCATGCTGGAGACCGCCCGCCGGATCTTCGATCCGCTCAATAGTAACACACTTTATTACCTCAGCGAAACAAAATGAATGGCATGGAAGTAAAGACGAGCGCTAAATTGAACAGGGCCATCGCGCCGCCCATTAAGGATGCGGTGGAATTCGAGCTGAACCTGCCGCCTTACCGGAAAACCCTCCTTTCCAATGGCGTGGAAGTATATGCCATCGACCTGGGCAATGTCGAAGCGATGATGGTCAGCTGGATCTTCGATGCCGGCAATTCGTGGGAGGAAAAAAAGGGCATTGCCGCCGCGGCCAATGGCCTGCTGAAAAATGGGACTACGGACCGGACCGCTTTTGCGATCAACCAGCATTTCGAATATTATGGCGCCTATCTGAACAGGGCGGCGCAACATGAGACCGCCGAGCTCACGCTGCATTGTCTCAATAAATATGTCGGCGAGCTGTTGCCGGTGGTGGCCGAGCTGATCTCGGATTCCATCTATCCCGGGGAAGAGCTGGACATCTATAAAAGAAATAGCCAGCAGCGTCTGCAGGTCAGTCTCAAGAAAAGCGATTTCGTGGCAAATCGGCTGATCGATGCTTACCTCTATGATGAAAAGCATCCCTATGGAAAATACGCGCTGATGGAAGATTATCAGGCGTTGGAGCGCGAAGACCTGGTGGCTTATTTTGACCGTTATTATCGTCATGGCGCCTGCCGCATCCTGGCTGCAGGCCGGCTTCCCGATGATCTGATCCAACGGCTCGAGAGGAGTTTCGGCAATCTGCCCTTGAGGCCGCCCGTAGCCTATGGGTCGCTTCCTGCCCCGGCGATCATTCCGGCGGCGACGAAGAAATACAATATCGTCAACGATCCCAATGGCGTTCAGGGATCGATCCGGATCGCCCGCAATTTCCCCAATCGTCATCATCCGGATTTCCAGAAAGTGCAGGTGCTGAACAATGTGTTCGGCGGCTATTTCGGGTCCCGCCTGATGGCGAATATCCGCGAAGACAAGGGGTACACCTATGGCATCCATAGTTGGCTTGTCAACAATATTCAGGCAAGCGCGCTGATGATCAGCACCGAGGCGGGAAAAGAGGTCTGCGCCCCGGCGATCGAAGAGGTCTATAAGGAAATGGAACTGCTGCGCTCAGAGCTCATCGAAGAGGAAGAGCTGCAGATGGCCCGGAATTTTACCATCGGGACAATTCTGGGTGATCTCGACGGGCCTTTTCATGTGGCCGGGCGGTGGAAAAATATCCTGTTGAACGGGTTGGATGGCAATTATTTCAATGAGGGGGTGCGAATCATCAAGACGATCACACCGGAAGAGCTGCAGGAGCTGGCGGTGAAATATCTCGATCCGGCGGTGTTCTATGAGCTCGTAGTGGTTTGATGAGAATGGCGTAACTTGAGCAAAAGAATCACATGAATTTTCTGCTCCGCGTCATCATTACGGCGGTGGTAGCTTTTGCGCTGTCTTCCGTTTTGCCGGGCATTCATATCGATACTTTCTGGACGGCGATCGTGTTGTCATTGGTGCTTGCGTTGCTGAACATTCTGTTGAAACCCATCCTTATCATCCTTACTTTACCGATCACTATCGTTACTTTAGGTTTCTTCCTTTTTATCATCAATGCGCTGATCGTGCTGCTGGCCAGCGATTTCGTGCGTGGGTTCGTGGTCGACAGTTTCTGGTGGGCACTGCTGTTCAGCCTGCTGCTGTCGCTGCTGACCTCGTTGTTGACCAAAAAGGACAGGAACAGGGAAGAGGATACCAGGAGATATTGAAATAAGAAACGCGGAGCATAGGTCCGCGCCATAACCAGCCCGTATGTATTTTGAAAGTAAAAACCGTAGCAACGAAGAACTGATCCGTCTCTACAAAAGTATTTTGCTGCCCCGGATGATCGAAGAGAAAATGCTGGTCCTATTGAGACAGGGCAAGATCAGCAAGTGGTTCAGCGGCATCGGGCAGGAAGCGATCGCGATAGGTGCGACCCTGGCCATGGCGCCGGAAGAATGGATCCTGCCGCTGCACCGTAACCTCGGCGTATTCACCGGCCGGGGGATGCCGTTATCAAAGCTCTTCCTGCAGTGGCAGGGCAGTGAGGACGGTTACAGTAAGGGAAGGGAGCGGAGCTTTCATTTCGGCAGCCGCGAGCATGCGATCTGCGGTATGATCTCGCATCTTGGACCGCAGCTTGGTGTGGCAGACGGAGTAGCCCTGGCCTATAAATTACGTAATCAAAAGGCGGCGACCCTCGTATTCTCCGGCGACGGAGGAACCAGCGAAGGCGATTTCCACGAAGCTCTGAACGTGGCGTCCGTATGGGATCTGCCGGTCATATTTCTCATCGAGAACAATGGATACGGGCTGAGTACGCCTGTCGGCGAACAATATCGCTGCGAAAGCCTGGTCTATAAGGCGGAGGGCTATGGGATGGAAGGAGTGCGTATCGACGGGAACAATATCCTCACCGTCTACGATACGATCCAGGGCATTCGGGATTACTGCATCAAATACCAACGTCCCTATCTCGTGGAGTGCATGACCTTCCGGATGCGCGGACACGAGGAGGCCAGCGGCATCAAATATGTCCCGCCACAGCTGCTCGAAGACTGGGCCAAAAAGGATCCGGTAATGAAATATGAGAGCTGGCTGCGTGAACAGGGCATACTGGACGATACCACGGCGCAGTCGATACGTGATGAGATCCGCGGATACATCGATGCCGAACTGAGCGAAGCATCGGGTCCTATCCACATTTTTGCCGATAGCGAACAGGAATTGGACGACGTCTATGCGCCGCCCTCTGTCACCGCCGTACGTCCGATAGAGGAGGACGGAGGGAATGGCGGCCCTCAACGGAAGATGATCGAGGCCATCCGCGAAGGTCTGGACCAGTCGATGCGCGAACACGATAACCTTGTCCTGATGGGACAGGACATCGCCGAATATGGGGGCGCCTTCAAGGTCACCGACGGGTTGATGGATAAGTATGGTAAGGGCAGGGTCCGGAATACGCCGTTGTGCGAAAGCGCCATTGTGGGCTGCACATTGGGGCTGAGCCTGGAGGGTTTCAAAAGCGTCATGGAAATGCAGTTCGCCGA
>DASYSV010000317.1:0-4765 GCA_036010185.1 Puia sp. | reverse complement strand
CATGCGGCGATATCATTTTGCCTTCCCGGTTTTTATTGAAGGCGAAGACCCGTTCGTCGAAGCGACCCAGCTTTATCATTTGCTATTGCCCAAACCCGTGGCCTATGACGTTCGGCTGGACAGGGACTCGAATTTCCTATTTCTCACGGGCGCGAATATGGCAGGCAAGAGCACCTTCATCCGGAGCGTAGGTGTCGTCGTCTTCCTGGCGCATCTCGGCATGGGTGTGCCGGCACAATCGATGCGATTGACCGTGTTCGACGGAATCCTCAGCAATATCAATGTAGAGGACAATATCGGCAAAGGGGAAAGCTTCTTCTTCAATGAGGTGCAGCGTATCCGCAACACCCTCGAAAAGATCGGCAACCGCAAGAAATGGCTGGTGCTGATAGACGAATTGTTCAAGGGCACGAATGTACAGGATGCCATGAAATGTTCGAGTACGGTCATCAAGGGGCTGATCCGTATCAGGCGATCGTTGTTCATCCTCTCCACCCATTTGTACGAGATCGGGGACGAGCTGAAACAATACCCGAATATCCTGTTCAATTATTTCGAGACGGCGGTGAAGGATGATCAGCTGGAGTTCAGCTATCAGCTAAAACCGGGTATCAGTAACGATCGGATCGGGTATTTGATATTGAAACGGGAAAAGGTGGTGGAAATGCTGGAGAAATTGTGATCGCGCTGCACTTATCCGACCCATTCTTCCCGATCCAGGCTCCTGAATTGAATGGCCTCTGCAATATGCTCGGGAGCGATGTCTTCCTTTCCTGCCAGATCGGCGATCGTTCGGCTTATTTTCAGAATATGGTCGTAGGCCCTTGCTGACAGCTTTAGCCTCTCCATAGCGGTACGCAGCAATTGATCGCCGGTCTTGTCGATGCGGCAAAATTGCTGGAGCAGGCGACCGTTGATCCGGGCATTGAAACAGGTCCCTTTTTCCATTTGATCGAATCCGTCGGCGTAGCGCTGTCGCTGGATCTCTCTTGCCGCCATTACACGCTGACGTATCTGTCTGCTACTTTCCCCGGGTTGACTTGCCGACAATCGTTCATAGGGCACCGGCACCACTTCTACATGCAGATCGATCCTGTCCATCAATGGACCGGATATACGGTTGAGATATTTTGAAACAGCGCCGGATGTACAGGAACACGCCTTATCCGGATGATTGTAGTATCCGCAGGGACAAGGATTCATCGAAGAAACCAGTATAAAGGAGGAAGGGAATTCGACCGAAAACTTTGCCCTGCTGATCGTCACTCTCCTGTCTTCCATCGGCTGCCGCAAGACCTCCAGTGTGCTGCGGCTGAATTCCGGAAGCTCATCCAGGAAAAGCACCCCGTTATGGGCAAGGGAGATCTCCCCCGGCGTGGGAATGCTGCCTCCGCCCACCAACGCCATCCCGGAGATAGTGTGATGAGGGCTGCGGAAAGGCCGTTGTGAAAGCAGGGGCATATTGGGCGGCAATTTGCCGGCAACGCTATGGATCTTTGTCGTTTCCAACGCTTCCCGGAAACTGGGAGGTGGGAGGATAGTAGGCAGTCGCCTCGCCAGCATCGTCTTCCCGGAGCCGGGTGGCCCCACCAATATGGCATTGTGACCACCGGCGGCCGTTATCTCCAACGCCCGCTTGATGCTCTCCTGTCCTTTCACTTCGCTGAAATCGATATCGGAAGGCAGATCATCCGGAAGAAAGCCGTTCCGGATATCTGAGACGATGGGAGTCGATGACCCATTGTCCTTTAAAAAAAGGATAACTTCCCGGAGATGGGTAAAGGCAAAAGTCTTCAATCGCCGGGCGATGGCGGCTTCGGATGCATTCTGATGAGGAACTATCAATCCTTTGAAATTTTCCTTTGCGGTTTGAATAGCGATGGGTAGTGTCCCTTTGATTGGTTGAATGGTGCCGTCAAGTCCCAGTTCTCCCATGATCACATAGTCTTTCAGCTGCTCGGGGTCGGGCAGTTGGTCACTGGCGGCTAGTATTCCTATTGCGATGGGGAGATCGAATGCGGAACCGAATTTTCGGATGCCGGCGGGAGCGAGATTGATGATGATCTTGGTCCGCGGCATATAATAGCCATTGCTTTTTATCGCGCTTTCTACCCGCTGAATGCTTTCCTTCACTGCGCTGTCGACCAGACCGACGATGAAAGTATGCAGGCCTTCCGTCACATTCACTTCAACGGTAATGGTGATCGCCTCTACTCCATAAACCGCGCTTCCAAATGTCTTCACCAGCATAGGACAAGGTTTAGCCGATGAAGCTAGCCATTATTTTTATTGCCGACGGAAAAATCTATGCGCCGATGAACGAAATTGTTCCACCCGTTTGTGAGGGTAGGGTAAGAGAGGGTACCGGGCCGTTTATTTTTTCCGTCGCAGTTTTTTGGGAGTTGAGCGAGAGGGTGCGGGGGTAGCAGGCGTAACGTTGCGGGAGGGCGCCCCGGTGGGGGTCAGTTTACCAGATTTAGTAAGAACGGCTTTGGGCTTTGCTTCAGCGGACCGGGAAGAGCGCCGGGCCGGGGCGGTCTGTTCCCATCTGGCGATGAGCACCGAAAAACGTTTCAGCAGGCTGTTGTTGGCCAGATAGAAGAGTGCGAGGGGAAGCAATTTGAAGAGGCCTCTTTTCGTGGAATCGGTGAGATCCATTACCGGCAGGAGCCAGCCGATGAACCCGAGACCAAGATATACTACCGCCATCGCATAGAGCCAGTTGAGCGCGTCCCTGTTGAAACGTCGCACGACCAACGCTTCCGCTACCAGGAGGACGGCCGTCAGGTAATAGAAGTAGCCCCAAAGACGCACGGAAAGCTCACCGGTGAGGAGACGCGTAAAGATGTCCGCATAGCGCCGGAACAGCCCGGGCAAGGCAAGATGGGGGTCCACGAGGACGCCGACTACATAGTGCACCGGAAGGTAGTGGTTGTTATAGAGCTGAACGGGCAGATAGTAACCTACCAGCGTGGGCAATAAAAAGAGGAGATCGTTCACTAGTACCTTTCCAAATGCGAATCGCCCTCGTCTTTGCATTAGCAGGATGGGAGGAAAGAAGAGCAGGACCAGGACGAGGGTCTCGGAACGGATATAGGTGGCGATGCCCAGCAATAAACCGGCAAGATAGAAAGAGCCGCGGGGGATGCTGCCGGCCGGGGGATAAGCCGCGGGATGGACGTGGTCGGTGAACGAGCCGCTGGGGCGGCCGGTGACGGGAGGCGTGTAAGCAGCGGGTGGGCCGGTGACGGGGGGCGCGTGAGCAGCGGGTGGGCTGGTGATGGGAGGTGCGTGAGCAGCGGGCTGGCCGGCGGTGGCACCAGCCGACATTCGGGTGGCGGAAAAATATTGAAACAGGAAATACAGTCCCAGGAAAAAATAGACCATATTGCTGTAATCGTAGAGGATCATGAAGGTGTAGGCATAGGGTTCGGGCGCCATGGTGAAGAGCAGCAGGAGGGTCGCGGCGAGGAGGGGATGGAGCTTTTCGCGAAGGGCGTTATAGAGAAAAACCGTCAGGCTGACAAACACGATACTCAGCCACACCTGTCCGAAGGGAAAGCCGGCCAGCTTGCAGACGACCTGCAGCGAGACGAGGAAAGGCGATTTGAATTGATTATTGGTCGACTGCAGATCGATGTTGAAAAAGGAATTTACCATGGTGTGTTCCCGGACTGTGAATTCGGCGATGGCC
Source organism: Puia sp. (assembly GCA_036010185.1). Lineage (GTDB taxonomy): Bacteria > Bacteroidota > Bacteroidia > Chitinophagales > Chitinophagaceae > Puia. The sequence goes on along the minus strand of DASYSV010000317.1, from coordinate 1,071 downwards.
TCGGGCCCCGAAAGGGCGTCGCGCGAAACAGGAGGATAATAATAGCAGCGCCACACGCTGACAAAGACGAGAAAACCGATCCCCATCCAGTAGACTACCTCATATGGGCGGACATGGAGCCGACCGGGGGACAACCGTCGGAGCATGGCCGAAAAGCCTTCTTTGCGAATGCGGATGATCGTTGGGATATTCAGCAACAGCGCGGCCAGCGTCAGGGACCCGAAAACGGTAGCGCCGGTGATGGGGATAAACAACAGCTGTAGCAGGAATGGCAGGAAGGAGGCCGCGGCTATTCCGAGCAGCAATGAAACGGTGATGAGCCTGGCCTTCTTGAGCCGGAGACGGAAAAGGCGAAGGATGCCATAGCCGGTGACCAGGTGGATGCATAACAACAGCAAAAAGGCGAGAACCTGCATAGGTTTATAGGATTGGCGTATATTTTTTGTAGCGATCGAGGATTTGCTGCAATTGCCGGGGTGAGCTTATCTGCTCGAGGGTGACCCCTTTCTTCGAAAGACGGACCAGGAAATTGGCTTTATTCACGTCGGGGGAGTTGATCCAGACGCTTTCCAGACCGGTGTAATAATAAAAGACGGCCGGTTCGGGGGCACGAAACGACGGATAGATGTGTAAGGAGTCGCGATAGTAGCTGTTGGGTTCGAAGAGGATCACGGGATGTGCGATCTTCTTTTTCTCCATGACTTCCTTTACTTTCTCCGAGATGGTATAAATGACGCCATAACGCTCTTTCCGGATGGCGTCCAGGCTGGCGGTGTCCTCCTTTTCCTTCCAGAAATCCGACCAGTATTGAGCCGGCTTTTCGGCGAACCATTGTTTGTAGAAGCCGGCATTCCAGACGAGGAGGATCGTTCCAAAGGCGACGACGATCAGCAATAAGTCCTTCATAAGCATCTGCTAGACGCTAAAACTAGTTAAAATGCCGGCAAATCAAAAGAAATCGGGAGAGCTCAGGCAATTTTTTTATTGGTCGCGGCAAGGGCTCTGCCGTCGATGGTCAGGTTGTCCGCCGGGACGGGGCTGTTGCGATGGACCAGTGATTGAACGATCAGC
>DASYSV010000307.1:0-8927 GCA_036010185.1 Puia sp. | reverse complement strand
AGGCGAACTGCGATGCGATGCCGGCCCAAAATCCTTCGGGATCCTTTACACTGGTCTCATAAGCGGAACGATATTCTTCCGGTGATTTTATCTGGTAAGGGTAACTCATCTGAATGTGTTTATGCGACAGCCGCACTCGGGGCGGCGTTAAGGTTCAGGCTCTTCGCTCCTACGGGCAGGACGGTCCGGCCATACATCTCATTCAACAGCCCGGCGATACCCGTATAGATAGCCAATGCCCCGCAAAAGATGCCTTCATACCCGGTGAAATGTTTCAGACCGGCATTCCCCGTCGAATCACCCGCGGCCAGCAGGAAGAACAAAATGGCCAGCGTAGCGAAGACCATCTGTAATGCGCGGTTCAGTTTCAAGGTTCCGATGAAAAGTAATAGCGTGAACAATCCCCAGATGATCAGGTAGGCGACCATGCTGTCTTCCGACGGGGCCGTCATCCAACCCATCTTCGGCATGACGATGAGGGCGACCAGCGACAGCCAGAACAAACCGTAAGAAGTGAAGGCGGTCAGACCGAACGTATTGTTCTTTTTCGCCTCGATGATACCCGCGATCACCTGGGCAATTCCGCCATAGAAGATGCCCATCGCCAGGATCATGGAGCTCATCTCGAAGATGCCGGCATTGTGCAGGTTCAACAATATTGTTGTAGTACCGAAGGCGCAAAGGCCCAGGGGCGCAGGGTTGGCAATGCCTTCCTTGCTGGCTGTGACGACAGGAGGGGGAGTCATAATCGTTAGTTGAAGATTAAAGTGGCTTAATGCTACAAGTTTAAAGCATTTTATCAGATTAGCCTAACTTTACGGTGTAAATCCGCTGCATGTCGATTGAAGTTAAAGAGCTCGTAAAGACTTATGGTGAGCAAAAGGCCGTAGATTCCATTTCCTTCAAAGTAGATAAAGGAGAGATCGTCGGTTTCCTCGGACCCAACGGGGCAGGTAAATCCACTACCATGAAGATCATTACCGGCTACCTGGGAGCCGATACCGGCGAGGCAGTCGTTTGCGGTATACCTGTCAGCGCCCACCCTCTGCAGGCGAAAAAGAAGATCGGTTATCTTCCTGAAGCCAACCCGTTGTACCCCGATATGTATGTGAGGGAGTACCTGGATTTCATCGCCGATGTTCATCATGTTCCTTCGAAAAAGACCCGGATCGAGGCAGTGATCCAGTTAGTGGGTCTGGCGCCGGAAAGCCGCAAACAGCTGGGACAGCTGTCCAAGGGATACAAACAACGCGTGGGACTCGCAGCCGCGCTATTGCACGATCCTGAAGTGCTCATCCTGGACGAACCCACCAGCGGTCTCGATCCGAATCAGATCGTCGACATTCGCGACGTGATCCGGCAGCTGGGCAAAAATAAGACGGTCCTTTTTTCTTCGCATATTCTCCAGGAGGTAGAAGCCCTCTGCGACCGCGTCATCATCATCAATAAAGGCCGATTGGTAGCGGACAGCACAATCAGCAGGCTCCGTACCGAAGGCGACGGATCGGACAGCATACGCGTCGGGTTCCGGGAGGCCCCGGACCCTGCTCAACTCCAACAGCTCGACGGAATAAAAACCCTCACCAGGCAATCCGACCACGAATGGGAGATCCGGACGGATAGGCCCGATGCCGTCAAAAAACAATTGCTGGAACTGGCTTTGCAGAACAATTGGAACATTGTTTCTTTGCAAAGCGAAAATCAAAGCCTGGAAGCCATTTTCCGGAGCCTGACGAAACAAGATTAAAATTATCAACACATTATCATGAGCTACATTGCTGACATTCATGCCAGGCAGATCCTGGATAGCCGTGGAAATCCTACGGTGGAAGTCGATGTTATTACGGAAAATAATTTTCGCGGTCGCGCGGCCGTGCCCAGCGGCGCTTCGACGGGCATCCATGAGGCCGTTGAATTGCGCGACGGAGATAAACAGGTATTTGGCGGTAAGGGAGTGCTGAAGGCAGTAGCCAACGTGAACGATATCATCGCAGACCAGCTGATCGGTTTTCCCGTTAACGAACAAGCCAGCCTGGATGCCCGGCTGATCGAAATGGACGGCACCAATAATAAAGGCAAGCTCGGCGCCAATGCATTATTGGCCGTCAGCATGGCAGCAGCGAAGGCTGCCGCAAAGGAGAGCAAGCTTCCATTATACCGTTACCTCGGCGGCGTCAACAGTACCGTTATGCCGATACCGCTGATGAATATCCTGAATGGCGGGGTGCATGCCGACAATAAGATCGACTACCAGGAATTCATGATCGTGCCGATGGGCGCAGATTCCTTCAGCGATGGTCTGCGCTGGGGCGCGGATATCTTCCACCAGCTGAAGTCGGTGCTGAAAAAGAAAGGATTTAGCACCAATGTCGGTGATGAAGGCGGTTTCGCGCCGGATATCCAAAGCAATGAGGAAGCCATCGAAACAGTCCTGCAAGCCATCGAATCGGCCGGATACAAGGTTGGAACCCAGATCGGTATCGCCCTGGATGCCGCTAGCAGCGAAATGTTCAAAGACGGCAAATACAAATTCTATAAGAGTACCGGGAAGGAGATATCCAGCGATGAGATGGTAGATTATTGGGTTTCCTGGGTAAAGAAATATCCGATCATCTCCATCGAGGACGGGATGGCCGAAGAAGACTGGGATGGTTGGAAAAAGCTGACGAATGCCCTCGGCGACAAGGTACAGCTGGTAGGAGACGACCTTTTCGTCACGAATACAAAAATCCTGCAGAAAGGTATCGACCGGGGGGTCGCTAATAGCATCCTGATCAAGGTGAACCAGATAGGGACGATAACGGAAACCATAAACGCTGTGCAACTTGCTCAGACTCACGGTTATACAACGGTCATGTCACACCGCAGCGGGGAGACCGAAGATACTACCATATCCGATCTGGCAGTGGCCCTTAACTGCGGCCAGATCAAGACCGGCAGCCTCTCGCGTACGGACCGGACGGCCAAATATAACCAGCTGCTCCGTATCGAGGAACAACTGGCCGATGCCGCCATTTATCCGAAAGGCAGATATTTCAAAAAATAATCATTAATTTCGGTGGCGGCCGAACGCCAGACAAGAAGGAATGGGCCGCCACCGTGTTTTATGAAGCTTTTAACGCATATCCCAGGCTGGTTGAAGAACAAATACCTCCTTACCACGGTTGGTTTTGTAGTATGGGTATTGTTCTTTGACTCGCGGGATTTCATCACCAGCCATTTCCGGGAAAGGGCACAGTTGGTGAGGATGGAAAACAGCAAACTGTATTACGAACAGCAGATCGAGACGACAAAAAAGGAATTACAGGAGCTGAAGACGGACCCGGCCTTACTGGAAAAATATGCCCGGGAAAAGTACCTTATGAAACGGGACAATGAGGATCTCTTCCTGATCCGGGGCAATAATTCGACTGTTAAACATTGACGATCAGCATTTTGCATTTCTCCCGCTCCCTTTATAGCTAAACCATGTGCGGCGTCCGCAGGGAACAAATATTACGGTACCGGACAATAAGGCCATCCGAATGTCGTTTTATATACGGACGTTTCACTTTTACTGCTTTCGGAACATATTAGGACATTAAATGGTTTTGCCTATGACACTCTTTACACCGGAGGATCTTTTGCGGTATTTGTATAAAGAGTCTTCCCCGGAATTAACGGCGGCGATCGAGCATGCGCTTAAAGAAGACTGGATGCTGCGCGAAAAATTAGCCGTTCTGCGATCTTCTACCGACAAGTTAGATACGATCACTGTATCCCCACGCATGGAGGTTATTCAGCGAGTGATGAATTATGCCAGGAGAACTTCCGTCGAGGAATCTGTATCTCATCACTGAGTACTTCTTCTGTCGTAACTTCGCGGTCATAATCTAATGACTAGAAAGGAGCGCTTTCAGTTCGTACTGGACTACTTCAGCAAGAACAATCCGGATGCCGAGACCGAGCTTTTGTATGACAATCCCTACCAATTACTGGTAGCGGTAATCCTTTCGGCACAATGCACGGACAAAAGGGTCAATATGACCACTCCGGCCATCTTCGAGCGCTACCCTGACGCGGTGACGCTGGCCAAAGCTTCTTTTGAGGAACTCTTCCCCTTCATCAAAAGCATTTCATACCCTAACAACAAGACCAAGCATCTCATCGGTATGGCGAATATGCTGGTCGACCGGTTTGGCGGAGCTGTTCCCCTGACCGTCGAAGAACTGGTGCAGTTGCCCGGTGTCGGCCGCAAGACGGCCAATGTCATCACTTCCGTAGTCGATAATCAGCCGAATATGGCCGTTGATACGCATGTTTTCCGGGTCGCTGCCCGTATTGGCCTCACCATAAATGCGAAGACGCCACTGGCAACGGAAAAACAGCTTTTGCAATGGATCCCGCGCGAGCAGGTGCATGTCGCACATCACTGGCTGATCCTGCATGGCAGGTATATCTGCGTGGCACGGACGCCGAAATGTTCCGAATGCGGACTGCGGCCGGCATGTAAATACTATGCGAAAAATGTGTTGAAGACGGTGGTTGAGCCCGTGGAGAAAAAGCGCTAGGAGCGTTTTTTCTTATGGTGCTTTTTCTTTTTCTTCTCCACCACCGGCGCCTTTGTCGAGGCGCCCATATCCACACCCATCGCCTGATAGATCGTCTCCTGTATCCGCCCGCGGATATTCATCCGCGAAAGGAGAGGATTGTTCTCGACAGGATTCACCCGATTGGAAAGGAAGATGAACACGAGCTTGTATTTCGGGTCCACCCAAACACAGGTGCCGGTGAAGCCGGTATGGCCGAACGTTTCAGGCGAAGCCGAGAGACAGGGATAGGGTTCCTTGCCGCCGGCATTGCGGGCGGCGTTGTCCTTTTCCGGCTTGTCAAAGCCGAGACCACGGCGGCTGATATCGCTGTGATACGCCGTGAAATAATCGATGGTCGACTGTTTGAGATAGCTGCGGCCATTAAAGGTTCCGCCATCCACCAGCATCTGCTCGAGAAGGGCGAGATCGTACGCATCGCTGAACAGGCCGGCATGACCGGCAACGCCACCGAACATCGCTGCGCCGGGGTCATGGACATCACCGCGTATCAGCTGATGACGGAAGATGGGCTCCATAGCGGTGGGGGCGATGCGCCCCAACGGGAAACGATCGCGGGGTCTGAAACCAGAAGAGGTCATGCCCAACGGATCGTAGAAGGTTTTTTTGACGTATTGGTCGAGAGTCATGCCGCTAATCGCTTCCACGATCTCACCCATATAGATGAAATCATTGTCACTATAGATATATCTGCGGGGGGTCAGCAGTTTACTCTGCACGACCCTGAGGTCCATCGTATCGCGCCAGTCATTGCGCAGATAGAGGTTTTCCGCCACCCTGACGTCATGGAGCGAGTCGGGCCGCACCGTAAAGATACCGGGCATCGGGTTCTGCTCTTTGCTACTGTCCACCACTTCCTTATAGAACACTACATCGGGCACAAGCCCCGCCTGATGCAACAGGATATCCCAGATCTTGAGGGGAGCCTTATCGGACCCGCGCACCCAGGGCAGATAATCCCCCAGGGTCTTCTGCAGATCCAGCTTACCCTCATCATAGAGCTTCATCACCGACATCGTGGTGGCGCAGATCTTGGTACAGGAGGCCATGTCGTAGATGGTTTCTTTATATACCGGCTCAGTATCGTCATACGACGTGTACCCGAATGCTTTTTCATACGCGATCCTTCCATCCCTGGCTACCAGCACGACGCATCCCGGGAACGCCTTCTTTGCGATGCCCTCACGACAGATGTCGTCGATCTTGTTCAACTGGTCGGGATCCATCCCCAATGCGGCCGGAGCGGCGGCAGACAACACGCGTGCGGGTCCCGTGATCCCGGCGCCCGCCTTCCATTGGTCGCAGACCGACACCGGAAGATGACCGCGGGCCGTGAATTTGCCGTTAAGAAGGTCGGCAGCCACATCCTGCGTGACGGAGTCGTCCTCATAACAGGCCACCAACACCGGGGCATCGCAGCTGTTCTTGATGGCATAGGGATTGCCAAAGACGAAGGTGACGGTCTTCTCTTTTTGCTGCAGCTGTTGCAGAAGCCATGCGGCAGGTGCGCTGATGTTGAAATTCCGCGCGGGAAACCGGTTGTAATTATGCAGTCCGATAACGATCGTCTGATAGCGGTTGCTCAACAGCTGCAATGCCGCCGCGGCCTTGACACTGTCGAGGTTATAATCGAAAAGATACACCTGGGCATTATAATCCGTCCGCATCCGTCGGCTGAAATTATTGTCCTCCGTCAGCCCCATTCCAATATAAGCGATCGGCTTTTTGCGGCCGGCGTGTCTTCCCATCCCGGCGTTTTCGGCAGCAACCATCGAGCTGTCCCTCACGGCATGCAACGGGAAGATCGACGGATCGGCATCACGCAATAGGGTCAGGGCTTCCGTGGCGACCTGTCTCCTCATATCGGTAACCCCTTCATTCAGATCGGCCGTCAGATGTGCCTTATTGACCGGCTCCCAATGCGCCAGGCCATATTCATATTTGGCATAGAGCACCTTTTTGACGCGGGCATCGATGTCCTTCCATTTTAACCGTTTGGCCTTTATGGCGGAATCGATCTTCGAAATGCTGAGAGCTACATCGCCAGGCAGACAAAGCATGTCGTTACCCGCGATCAGCGATTGCACGGCGGCATCGCCTTCCGGATAGTATTTCGCGACGCCTTTCATCTCCAGCGCGTCGGTGAAGCTGATACCCTGGAAACGCAATTGCTTTCGCAGCAATTTCGTGACATTATTATATGAAAGCGATGTTGCCCGATTGGGGGTATTGTCGATGGCAGGTATATACAGGTGCGCGATCATAACGCTCCCGACACCCGCTTTGAAGAGCGCCCGGAAGGGGTAAAGCTCCAACGAATCCAGTGCCTTTTTATCCTTGTTGATCACGGGCAGATCCAGATGTGAATCGACGGATACGTCGCCATGTCCCGGGAAGTGTTTGGCGCAGGCCATGACGTCTTCGTCCTGCAGCCCCTTCATATACTGAACGCCGTATTCGGCTACGTTGAACTTGTCCTCGCCGAATGACCGGTCGTTAATGACGGGGTTATCCGGGTTGTTGTTGATATCGACTACCGGGGCATAGTTCACCTGGATGCCTACCCGCCGGCATTGCCTGCCTACCAGGCGGCCATAGCGATAGACCAGATCGGGGTCGCCGGTAGCACCCAGCATCATTTGCCGGGGCAGCCCGATGACACTGTCCATCCGCATACCGACGCCATTTTCCGCGTCGATACAGAAGAGTATCGGAGTCTTGGTTACGGTCTGGTAATAATTGATATGTTCGGCCTGGGTCAGCGGATCGCCCTGGAAAAGACAGATGCCGCCAACATCGTATTTACGGACCAGCGAATCCACCTGTGCATCAAAAAAAATGGGACGGCGGGTGGAGGGGTCGATACCGGAAAGCCGGATCACCATCAGCTGGGCGATCTTCTCATCGGGTGTAAGGCTCTTGAATACACTGTCTACCCAATGGGCGGCTTCGGGGTTGGGAGAGGTCCTGGTAGCGGATTGTGCCTGGCTTTTGAACATTAGGGCCATCAATGCCAGGAGAAAGATGTAGTTTCTCATTTGTGCGTAAATTGCACACAAATTAAGGGAGAATTGCCAGACATCATTCAACTATTACCCGAACACCTCGCAAACCAGATCGCAGCCGGCGAAGTGATCCAGCGACCAGCCAGTGCCGTGAAGGAGCTGCTGGAGAATGCCGTCGACGCCGGGGCTACCGAGATACGGCTCTTCGTGCAGGACGGAGGCAAATCGCTGATACAGGTGATCGACAACGGGAAAGGAATGAGCGAGACGGACGCGCGGATGGCATTCGAACGACATGCCACCTCCAAGATCAGGGAGATCGACGACCTCTTTCACATTAAAACGATGGGGTTCCGGGGCGAAGCGCTGGCCTCCGTCGCCGCCGTGGCGCAGGTGGAACTGAAAACGAGACGACCGGAAGATGAGGCCGGTACGCGTATCGAGATCGAGAACAGCCGTGTCGTGAAACAGGAGCCCGTGGCGATGCACCCCGGCACGATCATTTCCATGAAGAATCTGTTCTTCAACGTTCCGGCACGCAGGAATTTTTTGAAGAGCCATGCCGCCGAAATGCGTCACGTCGTCGATGAATTCATCCGTGTGGCGTTGTCGTTCCCATCCATCTTTTTCTCCCTGTCCGGCAACGGACACGAGCTGCTGCATCTCGAAAAAGGGAGCCTGAAGCAGCGCATCCTACAGGTATTGGGGTCCTCGTTCGCCAGCAAACTGGTCTCCGTACAGGAGAATACCGACTATCTCAATATCTACGGCTTCGTCGGTAAGCCGGAAACAGCCAAAAAGACGCGGGGCGACCAGTATTTCTTCGTGAATAATCGTTACATCCGCAGCCCCTATCTTCACCACGCGGTGATGAACGCCTTTACGGAAATGATCCCCCAGGAGTGTTTTCCGCTATATGTGCTCTTCGTCGATCTCGATCCTACGCAGGTCGATATCAACGTGCATCCTACCAAACAGGAGATCAAGTTCGAAGACGAAAAGATCGTATATGCCTTCGTACAGGCGGCGGTGAAACATGCGCTGGCGCAGTACAGCATTACGCCAACGCTGGATTTCGACCTGGACCCGTCGATCCAGCGGCTGGAGGCGGTGAGTAAACCGGTTTCAGAAGAAAAAAAGGCGGAAGTCGGATCCTCATCGCTCTATAAGACCTTTACGCAGAAGAACCAGGCGCACTTCATAGAACCATCGAATAAAAGCGAGCTGAAACATTGGAAAGATTTTTATGAAGCGCCCTCTGCAAACCCAACCACGGCCGCCGGCGCCGCATCCGCAGGTGGAACGGCGACTCCCGGCGAAGAAACCTGGATGA
>DASYSV010000291.1:0-3535 GCA_036010185.1 Puia sp. | reverse complement strand
CCCGCAAACCTCCAGATCGACCGTGGCTGCCAGAATCTCAGCAAAACCAGCAGGCTGATGATGGAGCCGATCCCTGCCAGTACGTCCGGCAGGGCGGGTCCCAGGTAATTGGAGGTGAGGAATTGGATGATGGCGAAAGAGAGACCCGAGACCAGTACCGCTGGCGCGACCTCTTTTGCTTTTTTGAAACCGGCCATCAGTACCACCAGGTAAAAAGGCAGTAATGCTGAGAGGAAGGGCAGTGTGCGTCCGACGATCTCCGAAATAGCCTGTTCCGGCAATGAAGTCACCTGCGACATGACCGTAACGGGTATTCCGATGGAGCCGAAGGCGACCGGAGCAGTGTTGGCGATGAGGCACAGACCTGCGGCATACAGCGGATCGAAACCCAATCCTGTCAGCATCGCGGCCGTGATCGCCACGGGGGCGCCGAAACCTGCCGTCCCTTCGAGAAAGGAACCGAAGGAGAAAGCGATCAGCAGAGCTTGTATCCTTCGGTCGGCGCTGATGCCGGCCATAAAATTGCGGATGATCCCGAACTGACCGCTGCGAACGGCGATGTTGAATAGAAATACCGCGGTCAGGACGATCCAGCAGATGGGAAAAAGTCCATATGCGGCCCCATTGATCATGGACAGTAGGGCGAGGTGAACAGGCATATGGTAGACGGCGATGGCGATGATCGCAGCCGCTGCGATAGCCAGCAACCCTGCCTGCCATCCTTTTCTCTTCCGGATGATCAGCGCCCAGAAGATCACCAAAATGGGAAGAACAGCCACCAGGCCGGAAGCCGCAAGATTATGCACAGGGTTGGTAGGTTGTATCCAGGGCATGGATGAATATCGGCAAAAATCCGGAGCTGGTGCCCTTCCCCTAGTTAAATATCTTGATGGCGGGAAGCTCGATGGTGAAGTGTGTTCCGTTGGCCTCATCGGAGGCGACATGGATGGTCCCTTTGTGCAGTGCGATGATCCGTTGGGCCATGGCCAGGCCCAGACCGAAACCGCGGACATTAGCCGTATCCTGTCCCCGGTAAAAAGGTTGAAAGATCTGGTTTATTTCGTCTGGGCCGATCACATTCCCGCGATTGACCACCCGGATATAGACCTTGTGCCAGGCAAAGCTGAGATCGACTGCGGATCGCTTATCCATAGAGTATTTGCAGCCGTTCTCGACCAGGTTCTTGATCGCGATGAAGAGCAGCTCGCTATTGCCGAAAACGACAAAATCCTTTTCATCTTCGGGGAACTCACCGAAGTCGAGCTCGACGCTGTATTCGGTATTCAGCTTTTTTACATCGGCGACGACCTTCATCAGCACCTCGTCCACGCGTACTTCTCCGAGCTCGATGCCACCCTGTGAGCCGGTCTTGGCTATTTCCAGCAGGCTTTTGGTCAGCTGCCGCATCTGCTGTACGTCTTCGCGGACGGAGGCCAGCACCTGTTTGTATTCATCCGCGGAGCGTTCTTTTTGCAATACGACCTCGACCTGGCTACTGACGGAGGTAAGCGGGGTCGAAAGCTCGTGCGAGGCGTTGGAGATGAAGCGGCGCTGGATGGCGAAGGATTCCTGGAGCCGGCCCAGCAGGTCATTGAAGGTGTTGGCCAGCTGGCTCATCTCGTCCTGGCCCGTACCTGCACGGATACGATGCGAGAGGTCGAAGGAAGAGATTTCCTTTACCTCACGGATGATCTGCGCGATGGGCCGAAGCAGCTGACGGGCGAAAAGGAAGCTCACCAAAGCCGTGAGACAGATGCTGAGGACCAGGCTGATCACGAGGATCTTGTTCAGTGTGTCTACCCTTTCGAGCCCGTCGTCGTCATGACCGGCCACGACGACGATAAAATCCCTGTTCGCGGCCTCGCGGTGAAGCGCTACGGCTTCCAGCTTACCGACGGTGAAATAGACTTCTCCTTTCGTCTTTGCGTCCTGCAGGAGGGACTGGGAGACCCTCAATGGCGGCGCACCGGGCATGTTGAAGCTATAGAGGACCTTTCCGTAATCGGTATAGATGCCGATGCTTCGGGATGATATCGTTCCCAAAATGGAGGCGGAGTCCATCCGACTGAGCAGGCCGTCGGCATTGGCGCCCATCAGAGAATAAAGCTGCATGTTGTAGGAAGCCCTGGACCGGAGTCTTTTGTTGTACACCTGTTTCCGTTCGAGCTTGGCAAAATAATACACCGAACCCGTCAGCAGGACGATGATCGCCGTGACAAGCAGGGTAAAAAGGAGCATTATTTTATAGCGGATCTTCACAAATAGTTCGCGGACAGGCGTCCCGCCCGTCAGGGGGTTTCTTTCAGGACATAGCCCATTCCCACCTGTGTGTAAATGAGCTTGGAAGAAAAGTCCTTTTCTATCTTCTTTCGCAGAAAGTTGACGTAGACATCGATGACATTGGTCTTGGTATCGAAATCGATGTCCCAGACGTTGAGCGCGATATCTATCCTGCTGACCACCTTGTTCTTATTGCGGATAAAGTATTCGAGGAGCTGGAATTCCTTCGCGGTCAATGGGATATTCCTGCCCTCGCGGGAGACTTCCTTGCTGTCGAGGTTCATGATCAGATCGCCGACCCGGAGGATATTGGTCCCGGCGCCTGGCTGATGGTGCAGGCGTTTGAGAAGGGCGCGGATCCGGACCACCAGCTCCTGGAAATCGAAGGGTTTGACGATATAGTCATCGGCCCCGGCCTCGAACCCCTCGATCTTATCCTCAGTGGTATTCATGGCGGTGAGCATGATCACCAGAATGTCTTCATTATAGCTGCGGATATGACGGGCCAGCTCATAGCCGTTGAGGAGGGGCAGGTTGATATCGAGAATGGCCAGATCGTATGAGTTGGAGTCAAAGAGCTTTCGTCCCGCGATGCCGTCATAGGCCACATCGACCTCATAATGCTGCTCGGATAACCCCTTTCGCAGGGATTCGGCGATTTTCTTCTCATCTTCAACCAATAAAATCTTTGTCTCTGCCATAATATAAATATATCCAATCCCCGGGGAACCCGCCCCCCGCAACCGATTAAAAACAAATTAAACCGATTTAGCAAAAAAATGTCTGGTCGTATTGCAATATGCCAAAAAAAAGTGTAAATTTTGTACACTCTTCAAATTCATTTACTCGTAGAATTCCCGTTTGCTGGCTATTTGAGTATATCCTAAAGAAAGCGTTTTTAAAATCTAAAAAAGGGGGTTGCTATGAAATTTCGCGAATCGCCGTATATCAACCGGCGTAAAAAAACGATCGAGTTTTACGTTCACCATGTGAATGCGACATCCGCAGCCCACATTAGCCTGGCAGGTTCCTTCAACCATTGGGCACCGGACGAATTGCAAATGGCTCCGGCAAAAGATGGTTTTTGGAAGATCTCAATCCCTATGCTGCCCAAGGGCAAGTATTATTACAAGTTCCTGGTCGATGCCAAGATGTGGATGGAAGACATCGAGAACCGGCTTCGTGAGCCGGATGGCGTGGCGGGGTGGAACAGCGTTTTAACCGTTTAGAAAACACAGATAAGCGGCCTCCTTCG
>DASYSV010000087.1:0-8861 GCA_036010185.1 Puia sp. | reverse complement strand
GCTTTTGCCATGATTATTTCATTTTAATGGGTTAATGAAATAAATGTACAGATTTTAATTTTTCTGTATGCATAATTTGTAAGTATAATTTTTTAAAATTTGCAAAAAACAGCTACATGCCCTTCTCCCGTCTCCCCGTATGTATCGCCGTCCTGCTGATCTCCTCCTCCTGTTTTGCACAACCGATCACCCTCCGAAGCCCCGATGGAGACCTCCGGTTTGCCTTCGGACGGGGCGACAAACTCCCCGTCTACAGCGTCTGGTACAGGGAAAAACCGCTGATTTCAGCCTCTCCGCTGGACCTTTTTTTCCTCGAGACGGGGGATAAACAGCCTTCTTCTCCATTCGGCCGGGGGTGGCGCGCAGGCCCGGGCGTCTACCGGGAAGGGAAGGACGATTATACGCTGCCGGTGGGCCGGAACAGCGCGGTCCACGACCGTTACAACGAATACCGCATCCCGCTGGAAGAAACGGGCGGACGCCGGCGAAGGCTTTCCCTGGTGGTCCGTCTCTATAATGATGGAGTGGCTTTCAGGTGGTCCTTCCCCCAACAACCCAACCGAAGGTCCTTCCGGCTTACAGCGGAAAATACCGGTTTTCGCCTCGAGGGGAACCCGATCCTGCTGGCGTCTTTTCTCCCGGGTTTCACCACCTCTCACGAGAATCGCTATACCAGGCTACCCTTTAGCGAGGTGAGACCGGATACCCTGATGGATATGCCCGTTTTTCTCCAGTGGCCCGGGGAAAGCTCGAAAACCGGTATCCGGGACTCCCTCTATATGGTCATCACCGAGGCGCAGCTCACGGACTATGCCGGGATGTATCTCGCCAAACACGACGGTATGCTGAGAAGCGAATTATCCCCCCTGCCGATCGGACCCGCGGTCGTCGAGACCTCTCCCGTCGCCGCCACCGCCCATAATGCCCTCCGGGTAAAAGCGACTTTGCCGCACCGTAGTCCCTGGCGCGTGATCTTTATCGGACCGCGTCCCGGCGCCTTTCTCGAGTCCAATTTGCTCACCGACCTGAATGACCCCTGCGCCATCAAAGACCTTTCCTGGCTGCATCCCGGGAAAACGGATTTCCATTGGTGGAACGGCGATATCCTCCCGGATTCCACGATTTCGCCGGGTATCAATTTCGAGACGAATCAATACTATATCGATTTTTGCGCCCGTAACGGCATCGACTATCATACGGTGATCGGCTTCGGCGGCATCGCGTGGTATACCAACGACGGAGTCAGCTATGATGCCGGTCCGCATTCCGATCCGTCCAAACCCATTCCGGGATTGGATATGAAACAGATCTGCGACTATGCCGCCTCGAAGGGAGTGGGGGTCCGCGTATGGGTCCATTGGAAGGCGCTGTGGCCACACATCGACTCGGCCTTCACCCGCATGCAACGCTGGGGCATCAAAGGCATGATGGTCGATTTCATGAACCGCGACGACCAGGAGATGGTCAATATCCAAACGACGATCCTGCGCAAGGCCGCGCAACACCATTTGCATATCCAATTCCACGGCGCCTATAAACCGACGGGTCTCATCCGCACATGGCCCAACGAGCTGACCCGCGAGGGAACGCTGAATTACGAGAACGATAAATGGAACGATCCCATCACCCCCGACGACGATCTCAACGTAGTGTTCACGCGGCTGATGGCAGGAGCTACCGACTACCATCTCGGCGGATTCCGCGCGGTGACACCCCAGGGGTATAAGCCGCAATTCACGCGTCCGCTCGTACTCGGCACCCGTTGTCATATGCTGGCGATGTATATCGTCCTGGAAAGCTATCTTCCGATGGTCTGCGACTACCCGGCGGCCTATGAAGGACAAAAGGGTTTCGATTTTCTGAAAAGTGTGCCATCCACCTGGGACGAGACCCGCGTTCCCGTAGCCATCCCCGGAGAATGGGTGGCCATCGCAAGACGCAAGGGTGACGATTGGTATGTCGGCGCGATCAACGATCATGCGGCGCGCGAAGCGTGTATTCCGTTGAATTTTCTTCCGCCCGGTCGTTATGTGGCGACCATCTATGCCGATGCGCCGGATGCCGATACGGATCCCAATCATCTCGTCATTACGACACGCGAGGTGGGACCGGCGGATTGCCTGCATGTGGCGCTGGCGGGTGGAGGCGGACAGGCCATCAGGATCGCGCCTGCAAAATAGCTGCAGCGGCTGTCGAACTAACAGTAATGTACAAGTGAAAATGCGCGTGGAACGGTCGGCGCGGGAAGCATACCCGAAATGGCAGCGCGGGAAACATACCCGAAATGGCCGCGCGGGAAACATACCCGAAATGGCCGCGGCGCTATACCTTAGGACTGCTGGCGGTTTGCAGTACGCGGACCAGGTTGTCGAGGTCGAAAGGCTTTTCGATATACGTATCCGCACCGGCCTCGGCGGCAAGTCGGGCGACATCCTGATTGGCGCTGAAAAACACGATCGGAACTGTTCGATAGTCCGCACTTGCCCTGATCATACGTGATGCGGGTATTCCGCCGTTGGGCGGGATTTTGTTGTCCATCAAAACAACATCTGGAAGCACGTGGTCCAGTTTTTGCAAAATATCTTCGCAGTTGTTTTGCGTATATGCCTCGAACCCATTGCCCTCCAACAAGATAGTACATACCTCGAGGATGTCCGCATCGTCGTCGAAGATCAAGATTTTCTTTTTCATGCGGTCAGTATGGTTTAGTTATTGAAGTTCCGTCCGCGAATTTAATTCAATTATCCGCTACTTTTATTTTCCGATGCCTTAATTTACTTCTTTTAAACTCGAATTCCATGGCCATAGACATTACCAAACAATTAAAAACCAAAAGAAAAGCGCTATTCGAGCGCTGGATGCAAAACCAGTTGACCAGCGACGGCCTCCGGGAAGACCTGCTCAGCAATGAAGAGCTTCGATCCACCTCCGAAGAGCTGATCGACGTCTTCCTACAGAATCTGACCCCTGAGAACCTGGACGATCCCACTTCTACCTCTTTCGAACCGGTGCTCGACATCCTTTCGGGGATTTCCATTTCCCGGGCCAGACAGGGTTTCAGTCCCCGCGAGACCGGGATGTTCGTCATCAGCCTGAAAGAGGCGCTCCAGGCCCAGCTGCAGGAAGAGATTAAAGACAATCCCAAACAGCTGTATGAAGAAAGTCTCAAGCTCGGCCGGATCATGGACCATTTCGCCATCAACAGCTTTGAGACCTATATTAAGGGCCGCGAAGAGGTGATCCTGCGTCAGACCGATGAGATGGCCGAGATATCTACCCCGGTCATCCGCGTATGGGATGGTATCCTCGCGCTGCCCATCATCGGTACCCTCGACAGTAGCCGCACCCAGGTGATCATGGAAGCGCTGCTGAACGAGATCGTGACTTCCGGAAGCAGCATCACCATCCTGGATATCTCCGGCGTCCCGACAGTCGACTCGCTGGTTGCCCAGCACCTCATCAAGACGGTGAGCGCCACACGGCTGATGGGCGCCGAATGCATCATCAGTGGTATCCGTCCCGAGATCGCACAAACTATCGTACACCTGGGTATCGATCTGACAGGCATCATCACCAAATCTTCGCTCGCCAGCGCATTGCAGTTCGCTTTCCAGGCGCTGAATTTGCAGGTCAAAAAGAATCATCTACAAAAGCAAGCCTAAATCTTTCTAAGACATGGATAAGATTCCAATCCTGCGAATGGGACCTTTCTTACTCGTGACGATACAGGTGGACCTGTATGACCGTCTCGCGCTGAATCTGGAGGCCGACCTCGTACAGGCGGTCAGCAAAACCGGCGCAAGAGGCGTGCTGATCGATATCTCCGCTGTCAGTATCGTCGATTCCTTCATGGGCCGCATTATCGGGAACATCGCCAGCATGTCCAGGATACTCGATGCGGAAACCGTGGTCGTCGGCATGCAGCCCGCCGTAGCCATCACGCTGGTCGAGCTGGGTCTGCCCTTGAAGGGTGTACATACCGCCCTCGACGTAGAAAGAGGAATGGACCTGCTTCGCTCGAAGATCGATTATGGCGTAGACGGGGACCAAGAATCAACCGAGGAAAATGATATTGTCGCTGACTAAAGATAAGGTCGTAATTGAAAAAGAACAGGACGTGATCCTGTTCCGCAATCGCGTGAAAGAATTTGCCCAAAAAATAAAGATGAGCCTCGTCAACCAGACCAAATTGATCACCGCCGCCAGCGAGCTCGTACGGAATATGCTCAAGTATGCCAACGGCGGGAACATCACGATCGAGGTGGTGTCACGAGGAAGGGATAACGGTATCCGACTCGTTTTCAGTGACCAGGGACCGGGCATCAGCGATATCAACCTGGCCATGAAAGACGGGTGGTCCACTACGAAAAGCCTGGGTCTGGGTCTTCCCGGTGCCAAACGGCTGGTCAACGACTTCAATATCATAAGCGAGCTCAACAAAGGCACGGTCATAACAATCATAAAGTGGGCGAATGGGTAACAGGCATTACAAAAGCTTCCGTGCCGATGACCGAAGTTTTTTTTCGTTGATAAAAAAGGAGATCCATCAGCAAGTGGCAAGCGCGGGATTCGACGAGATACGTATCGGGAAAATAGACATCATTATCGCAGAGATCACGTCCAATCTCAGCAAATACGCGGTGGGCGGCCAACTGTTTGCCGGTATCGGTTCTGATGCCTACGGTGAATATTTCGATGTGATCGGTCTGGATGGGGGACCGGGTATTCCCGACCTCAGCCGGGTCTTGTCCGATGGCTATTCCTCTACGGGCAGCCTCGGACACGGGTTGGGCAGCATACGACGGCTCTCCGATCAATTCGATCTTTTTTCGATGAAGGATTGGGGGACGATCCTGATTTCCCGCGTTTATAAGAATGATCTGCCCCGGACACGGAAGAAAAAGATCGACTGCCAGGGGCTGAATGTTCCAAAAGCGGGCGAATCGGTCAGCGGCGACGGTTTTTATATCCGCGATACACCCGACACCTGGAGTATCCTGGTGGCCGATGGGCTGGGTCACGGAGCGGGTGCACACGCGGCAGTGGAGAAGGCGGGAGAAGTCTTTGCCGAATGCCCCGAAGAGAGCCCCACGGAGATCATTCGGTATATTCATCACCGGATACGCAAGACCCGCGGCATCGTTGGTGTCATCATCGTACTCGACAAAAAGACCCGCCGTTGGAAAAATGCAGGTGTGGGGAACATATCGCTAAAGTGGACGGGGCACAATACAAGCCGTACCTATATATCCTATAACGGGATCATCGGATTCAATATCCCCGGCTCCATGAATGACCAGGATCTGTCCCAGGACGAGTTCCATGAATTCATCGCCTGTTCCGACGGAATTCGCTCCCGGTGGGATCTGGCGCGCTTTCCAGGCATCGGCGCGCACCAGGGAATGATTATTGCCTCTGCAATCTTCAAGGAATTTGCCCGTGGGACGGATGATTCATCGGTAATCGTCTGTAAATCGGTTTAACCTATGCTTAAAGAGATCAGCCGGATTTCGCTGGAGAACGAAATGGATATCGTGGTAGCGCACAAACGCATGCTCGGCGTTGCGCAATATTTTTCTCTGCTTCTGTCCACGCAGGCTACCATCGCCACAGCGGTCGCGGAAGTCACCAGGGCGGTGATCGAGAGGACGGACGACGGCTGGCTGACTATCGGCATCGACGATGAGGGCGGCAGATTCACGCTCGTCGCCATTATCAGCTTTTCGCCCGAGACCGATATCCGGGCTTCCGATGAAGGTCTCCGATACGCCCAGATGCTGGTCCCCGACTTCCGCATCGATCGCGAAAAGGAGGTTGCCTCCATCTACCTGGGCATCGGGATCCCCCGATCGCTGAAGGTCTCGAAAGCGCGTATCGGCGAGGCGACTGAATACTTCCAGGGGATACAACCCACCACGCCGTACGAACGGCTCAAACTGCGTAACTCCTTCCTCAACCAGCAGGCCCTCGAAAGAGAAGCCGAGCTGCGCCATAGCCGCCTGCTCGATCAGAAAAAGAACGAGTTCATCTCCATCGCCAGCCACGAGCTGAAGACACCACTCACCTCGCTGATCGCCTTTACGAAACTGGCCCTCAGCACGGATCAATCCGAGGCTTCGCCCCGGGTACGGCGCTATCTCGAAAAGATCGATATGCAGACCTACAAGCTGCACCAGATGATCCAGCAATTGCTGGACATCGCCAGGATCGAGTCGGGCCGCATGGATTATAACATGCAGCCCCGGGAATGGAACGGCTATATGGGCGAGATGATGCTCACGCTCGAACAAATGGTGCCTACCCACCGGCTCAGCTGGCAGCCCTGCGAAGGCCCCGTCATAGTCACCATGGATGTACTGCGGATCGAACAGGTGCTCACCAACCTCGTGAACAATGCCGCCAAATATTCGGATTCCGACACGCCTATTAATATCGTTTGCTCAACCGACGAAGAAGCCCTCACCGTATGCGTCCGCGACCAGGGTATCGGCATCTCCCGGCAAAACATCACCCGCATCTTCGAAAAATATTTCCGGGATGAGGCGGTGACCAATAAATACAGCGGCTTCGGCATGGGACTGTACATTACCTCCGGGATCGTTCGTGAACATCGGGGTACCATCTGGGCCGAAAACAATGAACAACAGGCCGGCTCGTCCTTTTATTTTACCTTGCCGCTCAAGCCGGATGGCCATGGCTAATCCTTATCTTTCACTGCTCAGAACTTCATGGCATTATTCCCGTAATGAAAGGAAGAGATATGTCCTCGTATATAGTCTGTTCGTATGCGCCAGCCTGGTCAACGCCTGCAACCCGCTGCTGCTGGGCTGGTTCATTGGCCGGCTACAGAAGGACATGACGCATGTCTGGCACTTTACGCTGCTTTATGTCATAGGCTATATCGGTCTCAAATTCTTCCAATGGTGTTTCCATGGACCCGCGCGGATCATGGAGCGGATGCTCGCCTTCAACCTCTCCCGGAATTTTTTACAGGAAAAATACCACCAGGTGCTGCACCTGCCGGTAAAATGGCAACAGGACCATCACAGCGGCGCGATCATAAACCGCGTTCGCAAGGCATATGAATCGCTGCGGGATTTCTTCGATCGCGGCTTTATTTTTTTATATACCCTTCTCAAATTTGTGATCTCGGTGGTCGCCATCCTGTATTTTTCGCCGTTGTTCGGCAGTATTGCCGTGGTCATGGGCATCGGCCTCCTCTTCGTGATCCGCACCTTCAACAAACCTTTTCTGAAGGCCGTGGATGAGGTCAATGAGAAGGAACATATCGTCTCCGCCACCCTCTTCGACAGTCTGTCCAATATCATGACCGTGATCACGCTGAGACTGGAAAGAAGCATGGAGACCGGCCTGCTTGCGAGGGTGCGCGACATCTTCCGTCCTTTCCGCCGCAGCGCGGTGGTCAATGAATGGAAATGGTTCTGCGCGGAAATGATCATCGTCCTTATTTACAGTATGATCACGATGGGGTATATCTGGCAGCACTGGACCCCCGGCCGGCTGTTCGAGGTAGGCGGTCTTGTCGCGCTGCTCGGCTTCGTCCAACAGTTCACCAGCGTGTTTACGGACGTCGCCTTTCAGTATACCAATATCATGTTGTACGATAGCTATGTGCAGACGGCCTCGGTCATCAGTGAAGCCTATGCGGAACGACACCGCGCCGACAGGTCCGACGGACTATCCGATGGCTGGGATACCCTCCGGATCGACCGTCTCCATTTCTCCTATCATGCGGAATACGATAGCCACCGCGCCCAAAGCCTGCACGACCTGAACCTCACCATCCGGCGCGGGCAACGCATCGCACTCATCGGCGAGAGCGGCAGCGGGAAGACCACGCTGCTTTCGCTGCTCCGCGGTCTCTACAACCCCGAACCCGGCACCGGCATCCTGCTCGACGGCCGCGAGACCTCGCTCGAACAGCTGAACGAATCCGTTACGCTTTTCCCGCAGGAACCCGAGATCTTCGAAAATACGTTGGCTTATAACATCACGCTGGGACTGCCTTTCCCGGATGAAGAGGTGCTCCGCGCCTGCGACGCGGCTCATTTTACCGACGTGATCCGCCAGCTGCCGCAAGGTCTGGAAACGGATATCCGTGAAAAGGGGGTGAATCTTTCGGGCGGGCAGAAACAGCGGTTAGCCCTGGCCCGGGGTATCCTTGCGGCACGCGATAGCGCCATCGTCCTGCTCGATGAACCTACCAGCAGCGTGGACCCGCGCACGGAGGCGCTTATCTATGACGGATTGTTCTCGGCTTTTGCCGACAAAGCCGTGATCTCGTCCGTACACCGGTTGCATTTGCTCAACCACTTCGACTATATCTATATCCTTCACCAGGGCCGCATCATCGGAGAGGGCACCTTCGACCAGCTTCTTGCCAATGATCCCGCCTTCGGCGAGATGTGGAGACACTCAAATAAGTCCCGCCAGCTCTAAACTCTTTTTCTTCAGCCGCCGCACTTCCATGTCCTCGATGATGGGATCGGGTGTCAGGATCAGCGACGTACCATTCCGCCTCCACCAGTTCTGACCCTGTATCTCGCGGAAATGGATCACTCCTACCAGGTATTTCCGGTCATTATCGGCATGCCATTCCTCTATCGATGCAAAACGGTCCTTCGGGATATATTTCAGATCGTCGAAGCTGAGATAGACGCGGACGAAGAAATCGTCGGTCAGCTGATGCGGCGTATGGTGATAGAGTTTCTTATACTCATATTTATATTCATACCTGAGCGCCGAAAGATCGCTTAGCACCGCGCTGGCGGTAGGAAAGGATCCCGCGCCCTTGCCATAGAAGAATTGCTTGTCCGCAAAACCGCTTTCGATCACTACGC
>DASYSV010000220.1:0-1707 GCA_036010185.1 Puia sp. | reverse complement strand
CATTCGATATCCGGCGTCGATTTGGTGACCAGATACCCGAGATGGTGCTGGGTGATCAGATCGAGCACGAACCAATGTTTGTTGATCTCGATGTTCTTTTGCTTTCCGACCGTCTCCAGCAATGCGCGCTCGATCTCTTTCCCAGTCACGTCCTTGTGATGCAGGATGCGGAACTCGGAATGACCGCCTTCCCTGCCCAGCTTGTAGTCGCCTTCATCGTCCTTGTCAAAACGGGTGCCCCAGTCGATGATCTCCTGTATACGTTCCGGCCCTTCAGTCACGACGATCTCGACGGTGCGCGGATTGCAGAGGCCGTCACCCGCTATCAGCGTATCCTGGATATGTTTGTCAAAACTGTCGTTTTCGAAATCCGTTACGCCGGCGATCCCACCCTGCGCGTATTTGGTATTCGTCTCATCAATGCGGGTCTTGGTAATGACCAGGACCTTTTTTTCCGGAAACCGCTGGGCCACCTTCAGCGCATAGCTGAGACCGGCGATCCCGGAGCCGATGACGAGGAAATCTGTCTTTATCATATGACCCGCAAGTTAGCGCAGGTTTGCCATTTTGAACCTTAAAAAAAAGGGGTATCTTGGGTAGCAATAGCCCTTAGTCATGAAACCGTTATCGACCCTGATCCTCACTGCCGCGCTTTTCTTTGTCTCCTGTCACGGCGGTCCTTCGACAATCGCCCTCACAACATCTTCTATGTACAGTATAGACACGGTGCGACTGGCCGACGCCGGCGGTGATGCCAACGCCGCCAGCCGGAAATTGCAGGAAGCGATCGATCTCTATCGGAAAAAGGGGGCGGACACCGCGCGAGCCATCGAACTGTTCAAAAGCTCTATACTCCTTCAACCCACGGCAAAAGCCTATTTCGAGCTCGCCGGCGCGCTGCTTTCCACGCGTCGGTTCGACGAAGGTCTGAAAGCCCTCTCCATGGCCGAAGGGCTCGGATATTCGCCCATGGCCAACGTGATGTTCCGTTATGCCTACGCCTATGCCAACAAACCGGACGATACCGGCTCTTTGCCCAACAGCGGCCATGTCGTTCACTATATGCAGCTGGCGATCCAGATGGGGTATGCGCATCCGGGTCAGTTCCTGCAAAAAAACCTATTCCCCGGAGCGGCGCGAAAGAGCGATTACGATATCGTGTTTGCCAACGTGCTTAGCGGAGGCTCGATGCGCGACCCGTCAAAATCGCTTTGGGACGCTTATGAGGGTCAGTTCCCGCAGATCGGGTTGCCGCTGGTGGTCGACATTCCCTGGATTCAACAGCATAAGCTGGAAGACGTCATCGATTTTCAATATGAAAAATTCATCCCCGACATGCGGGATGCGAAGTTTTCGCGGGAAAGCAGCACCACCTTCTACTATATTGCCGAGGTACATAAAGAAAAGGCCTTTGTCGCCGTCCTTTATGGTGAAGCCTATGAGTCAGCGGAGGGAGACGGATCAGAGCTACCGCAATATACCCTCGTAACTTATGACAGGCAGGGAAAGCTGATCGACAAGATGGCGGTGGCCGGCCGTACGATACTATCGGACCCGTTCCTGGTATTCAGCATTCAGCCCGATTTGAAATTCCGGGTACAGGGGTTCAAAGATGTCTATAAGGACAACCCCGACTCGGTCGGTTATGAGAACAACCCCATCATCCGCAGGGACTCCGCTCCTGCGAAATACTATCAGATCGCGTCT
>DASYSV010000214.1:0-9372 GCA_036010185.1 Puia sp. | reverse complement strand
TTTCCACCGTCGCCATCTGCGCCAACGCCTCCGACAGCTGTCTTTCGAACAGATCGATCCGATCCGTCATCGATAAAACAAACCCATACCGCTGTCTAACGGACGTATGGATTGCCAATACCCTGCTCACCCGCTGGTCATCGGTTAACTGTAATACATTATTGGTAAGCAAAGTCTTCAGCATCTCCACGTCTTGTAGTTCTGCCCCGATAGCCGTCTTAAAAAGTTCCCGCACCAGGTTCAGTTGGTCCGTGGTCAGCATGCCGTCGCGCCGGTAACGGTTCATGGCGGAGATGAGCCTTGTCGAACTGGCTCTCGCTAACGCTACGATCTCCATTACCTCGCCCATCGACGACACTGCAGGATTGACGGTCGTCAACGAAGAATACTGATTGGAATGAAGCGCGAATTCATCGTTTTTAAGGCTACCGATATCACCAAGCCCAGAGGAGGTTATCTGAAATCCCTGTTGCATCTGTCCCAGATAGGCTTGCAGCGCGGCCACCTGCCCGGCGTAGTATTTCAATCGGGTACTATTCTGCTGGAACCATTCAGCGAACGTCTGTGCCCGCACGGCTTTCACCATTGCCGCACCTAATATTCCCAGAACGATCTTTTTGAAAATAGTCTTTTTCATCGCCGATAATTTTTTTATCCAATTACTGAATTCCATACAAAGCCCTCGTCACCGCGATATCATCCGCATCTCTTGCCCGCTGCAGGCTCAAAAGGAAACTCTGCTGACTGAACTCCACCAGATCGCTGTAATTCCGGTCAATGTCGCTGCCCGTCTCGTCGATCAGCCGTAGCCTCCCCGCATCACTTATCTGCGTCAACAGGGACGTCACCACCAGTGTCAGCCGTTGAATGTTCTGCGCACTCTGGCTGGCGATACCCGCCAGCACCGCCAATGCGTGGCTAACCTCATCCAGACTGAAATGTTTATCCTGCCGTAGTGCTGAATAGACCTGCTGATATCCAGCAATAATCTTCACCTGTTTGTCGATCATTTCCTTTACTTCCTCATAGGAAAAGATCACATTTTTCACCTGCTTTAGTTCCTGGTAGTATTCCGAGAACAGGTCCCGCTGTTGCTGGACCCAGGAGGCAATCCCGCTCAGCTCGGACTGTTCCATGTCGTTTTCCAGCGCCTTCCCGGCGTTTTGCGCATCGATCGTCTCGGTTTGCAATCGCTCGATCTCCAGGTCGGTGGCCACGATCACCTTTTTCACCGCGGCGTTGATGATATTGATAATGTCCAATACCTGCGCATCGCTCCGGGACGGCATTAGGCAGGAGAGAAGGAACACCGGTAAAACCAGAAAAATCCGATGCCCTCCTCTGCATGCCCTATCCTCTCCCCGTCCGTAGTTCGTCCGCCAACTTTTCAATTCCTTCCTGCAAACCACCATGTCTATGCTCATATTCTTCGATCTTTAGTTTATCCCCCTCGTCTGATGTATAAGCCAAGTATTCCTCTTCGGATGTCTCCAGCCGATAGACCCTCGACCAGGACGGTCCCAGCCCTATCCAGCAGTCCTTGTACGGTCTTCCCGGATCATGCCCCTTGTTGATGGAAAGGACTTCGGTCTTCTGTTTATCGGTGAGCCCCAGCATCGCCTGGATCTCGGCAAAACGGTTGGAAAACTTGCTCTGGTCGAGCAATATCTTGCAGTCGCTGCTATTTATGACCGCCTGTTTGATGATCGGCGAATCGACAATATCTTCCAATTCCTGAGACACCAGCGCCAACTTGCCCATATGCTTCCGAAGCGTCTTTACCCAGCCCCGAATCTCATCCGCCATACCCGCGCTCGCGATCGCCTTCCAGGCTTCCTCGATCACGATCATCTTCCGCGTCCCCCGCAGCGTCCGCACCTTCGCCATGAAGACCTCGACGATCACCATCGTCACCACCGTGAAAAGGATCGGGTGCCCGACAATATTTTTCAACTCGAATACGATAAAGCGTCGCGATAAAAGGTCCAGATCTTCCCGTGCGTTGAGCAGAAAATCGAATTCCCCTCCCCGATAATAAGGCCGTAACACGTATAGGAAGTTGTCAATATCGAATACCGTGTCCCGCACCCCCCGGGACCGCAAATGCCGGCAATAGTCGCCCTCCATGTACTCATAGAACGAATCAAAACAGGGGAAGACCTCCGGCTTGTCCGCCACCATCATATAATAGGCCGCCAGGGCATCGGAGATCGTCACATACTCTGACCGGTAATGATCCTCATCCGCGCGTTTCCACAGCGCGAGCACCAGCGCCTTGATGCTCTCCTTCTTTTCGATATCCGGCTGCTGCCCCTTTTCAATATAGAAGGGATTGAACGCGATCGGAGCATCCTCCTCATAGGTCTTATATACCCCGCCGAGCAGCCGGCAAAGCGTCTCGTACGATCGCCCGACATCTACCAGCACAATATGCATCCCCTGCGCATGATAGGTCCGGCACAAATGAGCCATCAGGAAGGACTTCCCGCCGCCGCTGCCCGACAGAACGAACAGGTTCCCATTCCCCGTCCACCCGCGGTGCCGCGGCTCGATATCGATATCCACCATCACCGGCTTACCCGTCAGACGGTCGCCCAGACGAATGCCGTACTCCTTGCCGAGATCGGCATAGTTACTTTCCATGCCCAGGAAACAAGCCGCCTGCTCCAAAAAGATATCACAGCATTCGTTGTCGGGAATATCGCCGCCATTACCAGGTACCGACGCCCACCAGAGCTGTGGTGCTCCAACTGTTTCCTGATGCGCCGTGGCATCCATAGCGGCCATCGCCGCACCAATTTTATGATTGATCTCCGCCAGTTGCCCCGGCTCCTCCGTCCAGGCCATCACATTGGCGCAAAACCGTACCGGCCGATAGCCCTGCGTTATCGCCTCCGTCAGAAAAACGTTGACCGCATCACGCGCCAGCAAGTTCTCCCTCGAATACCTCGACAGCGATTGCAGCTGCAGCCGCCTGCTTTCCAGACGCTTCATCGTCGCCGCGACGTCCTCCACCACGATGTATTGATTATAGATATGATCGAAAGGCAGCAGTAATCCCAAACCAGCCGCGAAGCTTACCGGATACCTGGTCCGTTCGGTACTATAGGGCTCATAGGGTACCCATGTTGAACACTGTCCCGGCAAGCGCTCCGCATCACCCAGCGTATAGGTCACTACCTCCTTGTCCCCAATGCAAACCCGATCCTGCAGGCCGATATCCCGGATCACCGGCGTCTCGTCTTCTTCCAGCAGGTAGCAAGACTGCTCGATGACACCCGCCTTCTTGCTACTGCTCACCAACTCCTCAGTCCTGAGTCGTCGGGAACGGATCAGCTTTGAATCTTCGAGGATATGGCAGAATTGCCGTACAGCCGACTCGAACTCCCGGCAGATCTTTTCATCCAGCGTATCGGCAGGCACCAGCGTTTTTCGCAAGATGCCCGAACTCGCAGAAGTCACCTTTAACCTCCCCGCCGGTCTCCGGATCAGGTACATCCGGCACCGATGCCGCAGGAATTGCCTCCCCTTAAAGAACTGCTCGCTGGCCCGGTCCAGAAATTCCGCGTCGGCCCGCAATGCCGTCGCCTTGTATTTGCCCCGCCGGTAGATGTCCTGTACATGCAGCACCGTTCCCGCGGGCAAAACCCGGATGGCCTTCACGAAAGCCAGGTGCAGATTATCATAGTCGTTTTCGCCCAGCGTAAAGATCTCCGGTTTTTCGACCTCCAGCCCGATACAGACGTCCCCCAGTTTGTTCACGATCCAGTCATCTGCCACCTCATAGATCGGCAAGCGATCATCCAATTGTCCGTACATAATCACTTCTTAGTTGAATAAACATCTTTCTCGATCTCGACAGCAAAGCCTCTGGCATCCGTTTCTTCGCGCTCCGTTTCATCAGCCCGTACTGGCCGTACCGTCTGCTCATCCGGAAGACCACGCTGATCATCCACCCACCGAGGCCCAGGGCCGAAGGCGTTGCTACATACAGACTCATCCCGCAGACGTACAAAACCCCGAAACCCATCATGGTACTCACCACACACGCCGCCAGATAGCCGATGAATTGCGCCTTCAAACCCCGGAACTCGACAGGCCTTCCGATGCCCTTATTTATTTGGAAGATTTTCGCCGCCATTGTCTTGCTACTACAGCCCAAAAAATGACTTGATGACTGTTGCCACCACCACGAGGAAGATGCACGCCCCGAACCACATTGCCGCTGTATGGCCCATGCGCTCGTCGCCGCGTATCCACATCGAGAATACCCGGATCGCGCCGACGATCCCCAGGATAGCACCGATCGCGAACATTAAGTTCGTCGCCGTATCATAGTACCCTCGAACCATCGTATTGGCCTGACTCAGCCCTGTATTTCCATCCGCCGTTTGCGCCATCGCCGACACTTGCGCCGCGAGGCCGCCCGCCAGCAAGGCCCATTTTCTCCACGAGATCCTGCCCCTCATAATCACTTATGTTTAGATTAAGAAATCGCCGCTTTATCCATTTTGCTCTACTTCCACAACTCCGCCAGTTCCTTCTCGCTCAGATGCAGTGAAAGGTCGCTCGCGCATACCCGTATCAGAAAATTGTTGATGGTTTCGGCATGCTCCGTCCTGCGGAGCTTCCGATAGTCCGTGAGCACTTCTCCTATATGGTCCATCACGTTCTGCCGATCGTGTTTATTCTCGGTCCCCTGAGCGATCACCTGCCGAATGGTAGCAATTGCCTTCAGCGCCAGCTGCGGGAGATCATCCGTTGCGGCGACGGCCTCTTTTTCCTTTACGTTGCGCGGTAACGCAGCCTTTCCCTCCATTCCGCCCTGTCCGACCCTGCCTGGCGCCTCTTCCTGCGACTTCGCGGGCAATCTTGTCGTTGCCTCCTCCGCACCATTCTCCTTCCTTATCGTTTCCTCTCGCGTATTCTGTCCAGGAGCCGGCTCACCCTTCCGCCTTGTCCGCAAAACGCCAGCTCTATAAAAGACGGCAGCCACATATAAATAATACAGGCTCGCCGCCACCAAAATGAAAATTGAAAACTGCACCCAAGTGATTCCTTTCAGCATACCCATGCGTTTTGATCGCAGAACAAAAATGGGTAGTCCCGGCCTACAAAAAAATAAGAGGCACTAATGCCTCTATTGATTTTCATTCGAAAGTCGCATCCAATATGAAAAACTTTTATCCGAATGCTTAAAATAGACTTTGAAAACATCGCCAGTCGCGCTCGCCGACTTATTCGATGTCCCCTTTCGCCTGATTCCATTTCCTTTGCAGCGCGACCGTCGTCCTGGTAATAAAGGCCAGCTGATCCTTTTTGCGTTTGCGGAGCACCCGCCCGCGGTCGTAGATATTCGCCACCTCGCGGCCCAGCGCCACCCTGGCCCATTTCTGAAGCCGGCCGATGTCTGCGGGCTGTCCCATATAGTGAACGGCACCCACCGCTTGCAAGGCGAAGAGCCATTCCGCCAGGTTCGCATCGGAGGCCGCCCAGCTATAGCCCAGGTCCGCCGCGGAAACCGCGCCGACCGACATCACGGCCCGCTCCTCCCTCAGCCACTCGCCATAACTCTGCATCGCCAGACACCATGCCGCCCGCCAGCTAGCCAGCGTCACCCATTCCGGATCCATGATCATAGCGAGCGGATGGAAGATCCTGCCCTGGCTATATGCACGGCTGAATTGCTCAACGATAGCCGGGCCCCCGCTGCGGTAATACAGCCAGAATGCCCGATTGCGCCGGAAAAAGCCTTCTACCCTTTTCTCTTCCATGGCAATTACCGTCGGCCACGCATCCGCCGGCATCGAACGCCGGCCCAGTTCCATTTCGTAAAGGCGGATATACAGCAACCACTTCGCATGAAATGGCGGCCAAACGTCGCGGAAGAATTCGCGTTCCTTTGCCCCGACGTTCTGGATCACCCTGGCGCCCTGGGCGCGGAGCTTTGCAATTTTTTCCCGAATCGTCCCGATCCCACGGAGATAGACATCGGGCCCCGGCTGGCTCCCGCCCGCCAGCTTCAGGCTTTTCTCCAGATCGGCATACAATGCATCGAAGGGCTTCATCATGACTGGACACTTTAAGGTTATGCCCTCGAAGCTAGAATAGCCCGCCGATCTTCGGGCATTCAGCCACACGAAACCCCAAAAAGGATGAAAAATTCGCAATAATACCCCCAACAAGTACGTAGGCCGATACCCACTTGAGCTACGCATAAGTACATATGCCGCTAGTTGAACATAAACAAAGAAGCCGCCCGAATGATCCGGACGGTTTCAATATTCATTCTGGAATCTATTTCGCTTTACTTTGCGCCTTCACCTTTTTTACTTCGGCCACAGTAACACCCGCCAAAAATGCAATCTCTTCCAATGTCATTCCATTGCGCGCCAGTAGGCGGCGGCGCTTCCACCAGCCAAAGCCTGCAATAGCCCCGGCCCTTGCCGACCAGCAGGATCGCCACCCTATCGAGTGGCGAATTCGTCGGCATCACCGCCGACAGTCCCGACCAGCTCATGCCTCTCAAGGCCGTTCATTGCCAGGTGCAGCTGGAAAAGCAGCCAGTGCACAAACCCATTTCACAGCCAACCAAACTCATTTCCAAAGAAATTGTCAACAACACCTTCCTGCCCATTCAGCAGGAAGCTAAGGCGACCGTCGGCAACCGCCTCGATCACATGCGCACAAACCCCGACCTCAACAAACTAATCCTTAATCCCAAAGTCGGCGCCCGCCGCAAACAGAATAAATTATAACGTATCGCAACTTAGAATCTGCTTCTCGCCATTTCGATTTTACACCTAGGCTATTGGTTATTACTCTTTAAGCCTGACAGTTCTAAAAAATGCGAGAGCAGAGTCTTGGCTTGCAGTATCTAGGTTCCTTGCATAAATACTCATGCAATTACTGTCAGGCAGATCCAATACCAACATTCCTGTCATACCTTTGCCGGGTCTTTTTGGCAGAACAAACTTAACCGTAAGCCCATTTATGGTGTCGTACAAATGGTAGTTTTCCATAAAAATGCCTTCTTCGTTATCTTCTTGCCAAGTTTTACTATAAACAACGTTATCTGGGTTTGCGGCCTTTGCAGAGGCTTGCATAGTCCGAGTCCTTAATGTCGTTGGCCATGCGACTGGAGGTCGTTCAAAAAGTCTAAAGATTGTTCTTGGATTGCCATAATCGATTTGAAACGAATCGTTCCGGCCGTTTACAATATATGCAGCATAACTATCGATCCCTCGCTCTTGTATAAAATGATAAGACTTTGGTAGTTCGATCGATAGTTCCCCTATTGAGATATCTCTCGCTCCTTTAACCTTTTCTTTCCTTTTTGTTTGGCAGGCCATCAGAAGCAACGGACTAATCAGCGTCAATATTAAAAATCTTCTCTTCTTCATATTAGAATAAATTCTTTCAGCTGTTTACGAGTATCTTCAGGATTCAGAAAAGAATTGAAGTAATCTCCGGCTGGCATAATGATCCCAGTCATCCATCCGCGTATGTTGTAGTCGTATTCAAAGCTATCTATCGGCATTCCCGTCACAGGACGCTTGCCGAGATACTTTTTTTCAACTGACCGAGCTCATTGTATTTCATACGGTCGATCAACTTATCGACAACAGCCGCGTCAATATTCTTCCAGATACTGGTTGTTCTGAAATTCGGGTCATTGGTCGTTTTTGTTGAAACCCCGTGAGTCTGGGCAGTATTACCCAATTTGGCTTGAGCCAAAAGAGACCGTAACGGCTTGCCAGTAAAATCATATTGAGTGGTTACAGTGTCAACGCTCCCTGTATAGTTGACTGTCTGCCCTTGGATCAGCCGTGAGTGATCGTCATAAAAACTAACGGTTGACAAATATACGATATCCCCTATCCTCAGCCCAAACAGATAATATTGATCCTCGTCAATGAGGAGGATTAGACTTGCTATTTTTTACATTTATGATATATTTGATTCTGCTTTAACTCAAGCAAGCCTTGAAATACCAGACTGTCGTCCGTTAGCTTAACTATTTTATTTCTATACATTTTCCCAGCACCTGTCATAACATTTACATATCCTCCTTTCAAATAATATTTGAAGGTATAGACCGTATCCAATCTACTTCCAAATTCTGCAATTGAATCAGCTTGAAATCTTATTGTCGGATAATTAGGTTGGCTACTGCTTAAACACCACAAGCCAACTATTGAAGGGCCACTTTGCTTATCAATAGCCACCGACGTACACAATATTAAACCGACAAGGCAAAAGCCAATTAGCAGGATTTTCATATTAGTGGTATTTGTTCGTTAAAGCACCTAACGATCCCTTTCCTGTTACTGGATCATAAGTTAGATTTTGTAAGCCCAAATTATCAATATCAGCCTGGGTAACTCTCCTTGTCAACGGATTCATCGTATTCGTTCTTTGACCAGTGGCGGCATTAATCTGAGTTGCTCCCTGTGATGGAGCATATGTATACGGAGCATCTACAGCCGTTCCCCTCTGGGCTAATAAATAATATATCTGATCTAAATGCTCATCTATTAAGTAAGTCGTTTATTGCATTTCCATACATGCATCACTAATTATTTCTTATTTGGTAGGAATTTTCGCCCATCATCAATTTCGCCTTAGTACGTGAATTGATCTGTTTCCATTAAAACTTCCCAAACTTTTATCTGTTCCGGAATTGAGATAATTTGTCCCTTTAAATAAATTGAACGCCAAGTTCGTGGCTCTACCTCTTCCTAATAAACGCAACAAACCTTCGCTCTTTAACGGCCGTCATGTGCAACATGGGCTCCAGCACATACTTGATATCCTTGATCATCAAACTAGTAATGATAATTTTTTTCTTATCCTTAAACGTGATTTTATAATATCGGTATTCAGCGAATGAATACCATTGGCCAGCACCCCATGAATCCACGCGAACAAAAGAGCTGATATCATCAAAGTTATAGCTCAGCGTCTCGTGAGGAGTTATATAACTGATTCTATGAAGTTCCCGGTTTATATCCAGGACAGCGCCGTTATTTACTCGATAATATTGAACATGCACGAGCAATGTTGGCAAAATATCGAACAAGAATACCGCTGAATATATGTAAGCAATGGGCGGTCGCAAAGAAAGCCCAAATAAACAATAAAACAAAATTCCAATCGCTAAATATACCGTAATCAGCCAGTTCAACTGGGCCAACTGAGTTTTAACGGTCACTCTGAAAATCAAGTCATTCATGTAAGAATAAGTATATTCTCTTTAATTCAATTTTCCCGATGTGAGAATCAAGTGATGCCGCCCTCCGTGTACCGGTGCTCCACCCATCTCCCCGTCGCATGACTGCCGAACAGGATCACCTTCTCGGGATCCACCGC